>JAUWMY010000191.1 GCA_030612945.1 Desulfobacteraceae bacterium | reverse complement strand
AAAAATTGGCGTAATAAAATAATTTAAGAAGGAGGTAATTATGACTACTCCAAGACATTGCCCAGGTTTTGAACAGTTTAAGAGCTTGAAGGCTTTAGTATGCAAATGCCCAAACTGCGGAAAGGAAAAGGAGATATATTCGGACGAGTATGACAAAAAACATGTGTGCGCCGGATGCGGCAAAGAGATCGATTTTACCAAATGTACTATTGAAGGGGCAGGGGGAATTTAAAAGCAGTTAAAGGAATAAGGCGCTGAAAGAGCACAACCCAGCACAAAGCAAAGGAGGATCAAATGAACTCGAAGACCCTTCATCAGATCAGTTACGGTCTCTATATTGTCACTGCGAGGAAGGGTGACAAGATCAATGGCCAGATAGCAAACACAGTGTTTCAGATCACCTCTAAACCACCTACGCTTGCCGTAAGCATCAATAAAGAGAATTATACTCATGAGTTCATCAAAGAGAGCCAGTCCTTAGTAGTGAACGTGCTGGACAGAGACACCGGAATGGTCTTTATAGGGCGCTTTGGGTTTAAATGCGGCAGGGATATCGACAAATTTGACGGTATAAAGCATCGGTTAAGTCAACTGGGTAATCCAATTCTTGAGGAAAACAGTACGGCGTTCTTAGAGGTGAGAGTTGATAAAGAAATTGATGTGGGCACCCATACAATTTTTATTGGTGAGGTTGTCGATGCAGATATCATAAGTGACGGTGAACCTCTGACCTATGCCTTTTATCATCTTGTAAAAAAGGGTAAGGCACCAAAGGCTGCCCCCACATACATTGATGAATGATTCGTATTAGACCATACATCTTGCAATGTGTTACAAATTTCTTGGCATATGTTTGAGCTATTCCCAAGTAACTGCAACGTAAATCTACAAGCTTTAGAAGAAATTAATTGTTTGTCCGGTTTAAACTGAAAGGAGGTGGATTAAGGCAAAGAGTAATAAGGGAGAAATCTTTATCTACGAAAGGAGGGTGACATCATGAAAGAAAAATATTTAACCACCAACCAGGGTGTCCCGATCACTGACAACCAGAACTCGTTAACCGTTGGAGAACGCGGTCCTGTGTTGTTGCAGGATGTCCAGTTTATTGAGAAGATGGCTCACTTTGACAGGGAACGCATCCCGGAGAGGGTTGTCCACGCCAAGGGGGCAGGGGCACATGGCTTCTTTCAGGTTTCCAAGAGCATGGATCCCTATACCAAGTCGAAATTCCTCCAGGATCCAGAGAAAAAGACCCCTGTATTTGTAAGGTTTTCAACGGTCACGGGAGGAAGGGGTTCTGCTGATACTGTGCGGGATCCCCGTGGCTTTGCAGTTAAGTTTTATACCGGAGAAGGTATCTATGACCTGGTTGGAAACAATCTCCCGGTATTTTTCATCCGAGACGCTATCAAGTTCCCTGATATGGTTCATGCCTTTAAGGGCGCACCTGATAGCAATATCCCGTCGGCCTCTTCCGCTCACAACCGCTTCTGGGATTTTATATCCCTCACCCCGGAATCAACCCACATGATTACCTGGCTTTTTTCAGACCGCGGCACGCCAAAGAGTTACAGGATGCAAGAGGGTTTTGGTGTCAATACCTATGTATGGGTAAACGTCGAGGGAAAGGCTGTGTATGTGAAATACCACTGGAAACCGAAATTGGGTGTTAAGAACCTTGATCGTCATGAGGCAACCCGGCTGGCCGGTGTCGATCCCGATCACCTTACCCGTGATCTCTACGATGCGATTGCCAGCGGTGGAGAGGTTGAATACGAGCTTAATGTCCAATTGATGGAGATCGCTGACGAATTAAAGCAAAATTTTGACCCCCTTGATGCCACCAAGACCTGGCCTGAGGACAAATTCCCCCTGATGCCCGTTGGTAAAATGGTGCTCAATCGCAATCCTGAAAACTTCTTTGTCGAGGTGGAGCAAGCGGCATTCTGTCCTGCCAGCATTGTCCCGGGAATCGAGTTTTCTGCTGACAAGCTGCTCCAGGGTCGTACATTTTCCTACGCTGACACCCAGCGCTATCGGTTGGGAGCGAACTACCTGCAACTTCCAATCAACCGACCTCAGGTGCCCGTTGACAACAATCAGCGCGATGGGGCCATGCAAATCGGAGAATTCAGTGGGCCGGTCAATTATGAGCCTAATAGCCTGGCTGGAGGTATGCCCAAGGAGGCGCCGGCGGGCACCTCACGAGTGTATCGCATAGAGGGGGAAGTGACTCGTCAGAAGATCAGCAAGACGAACGATTTCGAACAGGCCGGGGAGAGATATCGCTCCTTGAGCAAGATGGACCAAGAACATCTGGTTGATAATCTCATCGCAGATCTTATGCACATTGAAAAACCGATCCAGCAGCGGGTGATTGAAAACCTGACTAATGCTGATCCAGTGTTGGGTGGGTCTGTAGCTAAAGGCCTGAAACTTTAACAAATGACTAAAGGATGGGATCGTCACTTTTTCCAGGAACCCGATTTCCAGTATTAGGTGGAGTTGACTACAAGGTTTTGTCTTGAGATATAATTTCATTTTTGTAAAATTAGGTTCAACAGGTTAAGGGAAGGAGATTGATTATCTGAGGGATGGGTAAGGTATTAACCAGATACAATAAGGAGGAGAGAATCATGGATAAATACGTCTGTCAGGTTTGTGGTTATGTGTATGACCCTAGCGCCGGAGATCCAGAAAATGGAATAGAGCCAGGCACCAGTTTTGAAGATCTGCCTGATGACTGGACGTGTCCGGTCTGTGGTGCCTCAAAGGATGATTTCGAAAAGGAATAATAATCAAAAATAAAAGAGGAGCACTATCGTGATTTATGGATTTAATGCAAACGAAATCTTTCAAATAGCTATTGAAATAGAGGGAAACGGCAAGCGCTTTTACGAAAAGGCCATGGAAATAATTAATGATCCTGATGTGAAGGAGCTTTTGGAATTCCTTGCTCAAGAAGAGGCAGAACATCTGAAGATATTTACTGAGCTAAAAGCTCAATTGCCAAAAGAAGCTACTGAGGATACAATCTGGGATCCTGAACATGAAATGAACCGATACCTCCAGATGATGGCCGATATGCACGTGTTCAGATCGGATTTTGATGTGGAGGAAAAATTATCTCAACTGAAGAACCCTAAAGATATACTGAAAATCGGGATTCAGTTTGAGAAGGATTCAATAATCTTCTTTCTTACCATGCAAGACGCTACTGAGGGGGAGAAGGGCCGTGAATTTATCGGTCAGTTGGTTAATGAAGAGAAAAAACACTTGAGTAAGCTTTCTATGGAACTCAGAAAGCTCACAGCTGACAAGAAATAAGCGCTGAGGAATTAACCTCTTCTTTGAGGCCTTTGTATATGGCCACCGGCCAAGCGAATGTTCACAATGCCTCCAGATGTTAAGGATAATGTGACATTCCAGACATAGGTGGGTTTGTAAATAGATTAAGGAGGTTTAAATGGATTTTCCTGATTTTTCTCTGGATACTTCATTGTTAGAGAAAGCAAAGGAGCCAGAACCAGAAGTTATCTATGATCTCCTCATCGTGGGTGGAGGTCCGGCTGCTATGAGCGCGGCAGTTTATGCTGCCAGAAAGATGATGAACCTCGCTATTATCACAAAGGATTTTGGGGGTCAGATACGGGAAACCTCAGAGGTAGAGAACTGGCTAGGATTTCAGAGCATAAATGCCAAGGATCTTGCCGATAGCTTCGAGGAGCATGTGAAAGGTTTTGATATACCAGTAAGCCTTGGAGCTTCTATTACTGAAGTTAAGAGAGAGGTACATGCTTTCAAAGTTCTGACGGATGACAGCAAAATTTATTCAAGCCGAACATTGATTATTGCCACAGGCAAACGCCACCGTCCGCTTAATGTGCCAGGAGAGAAGGAGTTGGTTGGAAGAGGCGTAGCATATTGCGCTACATGTGATGCCCCATTTTTCAAAGGGAAAAAGGTTGTTGTGGCTGGTGGCGGAAATTCGGCCTTTACTACGGCTGTGGATTTATTGAAGGTGGGGGCAGAGGTCATACTTGTAAATTTCATCAAGGGATGGCAGGCGGATGAGTCCCTTCAAGAAAGGATGAAGCAGACCGATAATGTGAATTTACTTGATTACCACCAGGTAGTCAAAATCGAGGGCAAGGATAGTGTGACAGGTGTGGTTGTCAAGAATCGGGAAAATGAAAAGGAAGAGAAGATAGATGCAAACGGGGTCTTCATAGAAATCGGGCTCTTGCCCAACAATGAGCCAATCAAGAACCTTGTAGAATTAAATGAACAAGGTGAGGTAATCGTGGATTGCTCCTGCAAGACAAGTGTAGAAGGACTCTTCGGCGCTGGTGATGTTACCACGGTTCCGCATAAGCAAATCGTAATAAGCGCCGGCGAGGGAGCTAAGGCCGCATTATCCGCATATAATTATCTTATTAACAAGTTTCTAATTTAGTTGTATGAATTTCCTTTTTGGACGCAGATTAACCCTGTTAAATCCCCATAGGGGGCCGCCGGAGGCGGCATTTAACAGGGTAAACGCAGATTGTAAGATTGTAAATATAAAGAGCTAATAGAATAATTTTCTGCGGATACCCGCCCGCCTCGCCTTGCGGACTCGCATGGCGGGCAGGTCGGCGAAAATCTGCGTCCTAATTTAGTTAACGAGGTGCGTTATGGGAATTTTAAAGGAAAAAGACAGGGACAAACTGATAAGTGTCTTCAAGGATATTGAGAAGGATGTCAAGATCGTTATGTTTACACAGGAGATGGAGTGCCCGCACTGTGAGATGACCAGGACTATGCTTGAGGAAATCTCCGGCCTCTCAGACAAACTCTCTCTTGAGGTGCATGACTTTGTAGCCGAGGCAGACCTGGCCAAGAAGTATGGAGTGGACAAAATACCAGCCACTGTCCTCTTGGGTGATAAAGATTATGGCATCCGCTTTTACGGAGTACCTGCTGGTTATGAGTTTAATGTCCTGATAGAGGATATCGTGGACGTGGGTAAGAGGGATCCAGAACTTAGCAAGGAAGTGATGGCTGAGTTGGCCAAGGTTGATCGGCCTGTACATATGCAGGTCTTAATCTCCCCTACATGACCCTATTGCCCGGGTGCGGTTCGCACTGCCCACAGGTTTGCCATGGCCAGTGACCATATCTCCTCTGATATGATAGAAAGCTCGGAGTTTCCTTTTCTGGCTGTCAAGTACAATGTCCACGGAGTGCCCCATACCGTTATTAATGAGGAGCATAGCATAGTTGGAGCACAGTCAGAGATGGAATTTGCCAAGGCCATACTAAAGGCTATTGGCAAGTAGTCTTTTAAATCACCATCATTATTTGAGCAGTTTATTAAGGACTTGCCTCTATCTCCTTGAGGGAAGACTTTACTCGATCCCTCTATGTGAAAAATAAAGGCTCGAAACTGAACACAAACTGAAGGAATTGAGGATTATAGGGCGAACACTTCTCTATAAAGTTTTGCTCTAACCTTTTTTGATTCAAAGGCCTCTATTTCCTCCAAAAAATCAAGATAGCTTTCAAGGTCTTGTGCATCATGGGCTGTGGGATTCTTAAGAGCCGTAAAGTCCCTGGGAGATAATAAAAGATCGGTTTCAAATATCAATTCTTTCTTTTTACTGTTTTTCACCGATAAGCTCATAATACCTTTCTAATTGACCATATTTGTCAAAGTATCTTTTGATTGCTTCTATGTCAATCCC
>JAUWMY010000230.1 GCA_030612945.1 Desulfobacteraceae bacterium | reverse complement strand
TGGAGCATTTGTCTGTCAATGGCAGGCAGCACGCCCTTTTTGTGGAGCGGATGCCTTTTCCACCAGTTCCGGCCGTACCCGTAAACCTGATCCCCCACAACGGGGTGGCCGATGTGGGAAAGATGCACCCGGATCTGGTGGGTCCGCCCCGTCTTTATGGCGACCATCAGCAGCGAAAAGTAACTGTGAAATACTTCAGCTTTCTGCCATAAGGTCAATGCGCGCCTTCCCCCGGAGTGTGTAACTGACATCTGTTTTCTCTTCTTTGGGTGACGCACAATGGAAAGATCAATCTCTCCCTTATCCCCCCTTACCTGACCGTGTACAATCGCTACATACTGCTTCTTAACCATACCGGCCTTGAACTGCCTGGCCAGGAAGGCGTGGCTCTGATCATTTTTTGCCGCTACTATCAGCCCTGATGTATCCTTGTCCAGCCTATGGACAATGCCAGGTCTAAATACACCTCCTATCCCTGAAAGGTCCCGGCAATGTCGAATAAGACCGTGTACCAATGTACCGGTAGCATGCCCGGGCCCTGGATGGACAACAACCCCGGCTGGCTTATCCACGACAATCAGGGAGCTATCCTCATGGACAATGCTGAATTCCACTGACTCAGGTTCCAATACCTGGGATGGGAGGGGTGGTATTGAAACCAGGATGTGATCTCCTGCCTTCAGTCTGTAGCTTGGCTTTGAAAGGGAGTTATTCACTTTCACATGCCCGTTCTTTATAAGGGCTTGTATCCTTGATCGGGTAAGATCGATTGACCGGGAAGATATATAGGTATCTAACCGAAGATTTTGACCATTGTCAGGAATCTCGTAAGAGAACGTTATATTTGATTCATGCTCCACCACAATGAGAATTGCTAAAAAAAGCCTGATCGAAGGGAAATTTCCTTATTAATCGGCGACACCCCGCCGAAGGAAGGAGCGAAAAAAATCTCGGAGTGATTTTATTCAAACATCTTATCCAGTTCTTCTTCTACTTGTTCTTCACCAACTTTTTTGGCAAGAGATATTTCTTTGACTAAGAGATTTCTGGCTGTATCCAGCATTTTTCTTTCGCCAAAAGACAGGTCTTTCTCTACCTTTAAGATTAAGAGGTCTCGATAAACCTCTGCCACCTCAAAAACTGACCCGGTCTTGATCTTGTCCATGTACTCTCGGTAACGCCGATTCCAGGTCTGATTGTCAATGGGAACATCTCTCTTTTTCAGGATTGAATAAAGCGTGGCGACCTCTGTATGCTCAATGATCTCTCTTAAGCCAACATTTTCCACATTATTGGTAGGTATCATTATGATCATGTCATTATCAAGGATCCGCATGACATAGAAATCTTGCCGGCAACCTGAGATCTCCTGGGTCTCGATCTTTTCGATCAGCCCAACACCGTGAGCAGGATAAACAGCCAAGTCACCTACCTTAAACATTTAAACCTCCATACACTAAGCTAATAGCTATGCTGGTTTAGGTCCAGAACAGCTTTTTTGTGATTTTCGATTGGCTATTTTCGATTGATAATTCTCAACCGTCAATAGCCAATCGTTAATTCTTACATTCCTAAAAAGAGTCCCACTGTCGGCAAAATTGGCGCAATCACCAGAGAAACCACAGACATCAATTTGATGAGAATGTTCATGGCCGGACCGGAGGTGTCTTTAAAGGGATCACCAACGGTATCGCCCACTACAGCGGCCTTATGGTTATCGGACCCTTTCCCGCCTAAATTACCTTCTTCTATCCATTTTTTCGCATTGTCCCAGGCGCCGCCAGCATTTGCCATGTAAAGGGCCAGAAAAGCTCCCATAACCGTAGCGCCCAAGAGCATGCCTCCTAAAGTTTCTTTGCCCAGGAGAAATCCAACCGCTACAGGAGTGAGTATTGCAATCAGGCCAGGGGCCACCATCTCCTTAAGGGCCGAGGTGGTTGCAATTTCAACGCAGGTCTTTGAGTCCGGCTTAGCTCCTTCTTTTCCTTCCAGCAATCCCGGAATTTCCCGGAATTGGCGCCGGATCTCTTCAACGATCTTGAAGGCCGCCTTACCAACGGATGTCATTGTTAATGCGGCACAGATCATGGGGACCATGGCGCCGATAAAAACGCCGATCACGACCATGGGGTTCTTAATATCGATGATTTCAAGACCCGCCGCCTGGGTAAAGGCCACGAACAGGGCCAGTGCGGTCAGAGCCGCAGAACCTATGGCAAAACCTTTACCAATGGCTGCAGTGGTGTTGCCGAGGGCGTCAAGCCCATCTGTGATCTTCCTGGTCTCAGGGCCGAGGCCTGCCATCTCCGAGATGCCGCCTGCGTTATCGGCAATGGGTCCGTAAGCGTCCACGGTCATGGTTGCTCCAACCGTTGCCAGCATGCCTACTGCCGAAAGGCCTATGCCGTAGATCCCGGCTGCTTGAAACCCTACAAAAGTTGCCACACAGATACCAAGGATCGGGAGATACGTGGATTGCATACCGAGAGCCAGACCGGCAATAATAAGGGTCGCCGAACCGGTCTTTGATTGCTCAGCAATACGGCGGACCGGGGGACCTGAAGTGTAATACTCGGCAAGCAAACCGATTGCAATTCCACAAAGAAGACCTGAAAGGATCGCCCAGAAGGCGCCCCAGGGCATGCCGAGGGAACTTATTATGATAGCCGTGAGAATCACAAAAATAGCGGCAGCCACAAAGGTGGTATACCTCAAGGCCCCTGCCGGGTTTCCGCCCTGGAAGATCTTAATAGAGAAGACGCCGACAAATGAACTGAGGAGTCCGGCTACAACGATCAGGATCGGTGTGGCCATGAACATGAGCCTAATGTCCTTAGTCGCCATGTCTTTCAGCACAGGAAATTTGGCCAAAAACTCCGGAGTAATGCTTAGGGTGGCCGCGATGGCAATAGTTGCGATCACAGAGCCCACAAACGACTCGAAAATGTCAGCCCCCATTCCTGCAATGTCACCAACATTATCCCCCACGTTGTCAGCAATAACCCCGGGATTCCTTGGATCATCTTCGGGAATTCCTGCCTCAACTTTACCCACAAGGTCAGCCCCTACGTCAGCGGCCTTTGTAAATATACCGCCGCCCACACGGGCAAACAGGGCAATGGAACTTGCGCCCATGGCAAATCCGTTGATGTACTTTGCCGTCGCAGGGTCGCCCCCGTAAACCCAGAACCAGAATCCAAGGCCAATGAGGCCAAGACCTGCCACGGCCAGCCCCATGACAGAGCCTGAAAAGTACGAAACGTTCAGGGCCTGTGCCTGGCCGAATTTGGTTGCTGCCTCTGCTGTACGGGAATTACCCTTGGTTGCTGCGCTCATTCCAGAAAAGCCTGCCAGCATGGAACAGAAAGCACCCGTTACAAAGGCAACAGATGTTTTCCACTCACCGAGAAGCAGCCCTAACACAATAAACACAACAGCTATAAAGATAATCAGGATAGAGTATTCCTTTTTTAAGAACGCCATTGCGCCATCATGGATCATTGTCTCCAGTTCCTGCATCAATGGAGTTCCATTGGGCTGCTTTTTGACATATCCATAGATCAGCCAGGCGATGATTAGACTCAGAACCCCCAAAAAAGGTGCGATAACAGTTAGTCCCTGCATTAGTTTTTCTCCTCCTCGTTTGTAAAATTTTGGTGATTTATTTTATTCATTACCGATTCAACTCCCTCAAAAACAAACAACCGGCAAGCACGAACTGCCACCTTAAACACTCTCGGCATTATCTCACTGTCATCCCCATAAAATGGTGCGAGCACATAGTCCTCCGGGTTTTCTCCATATCGGGGTCTCCCTATTCCAATCTTTATTCGAGGGAATTCCGTACTCCCCAAATGCTCAATAATGGATGATACCCCTCTATGACCGCCTGGACCGCCATTCCTGACGACTTTTATCCTTCCGACCGGCAGGTCAAGGTCATCGTGGACGACCAGTGTCCTGTTAGTGGGGAGATGGATAAAGTCTGCACAGGCCCTGACTGCCCTTCCGCTCTGGTTCATGAATGTAACCGGCTTAAGGAGCACAATTTCTCGTCCCCGAAGTTTCGTCCGGATGTTTCTTGACTGAAACCGACGGCTTGTCAGACGAACTCCCAGACTCCGGCTCCAAAGGTCAATTACCTGAAAACCCGTGTTGTGCCGTGTGCTTTTATATGCTGAACCGGGATTGCCGAGACCTACAATCAAGTACACTTCTCTTGAATAAACTCCCCCTAAGCCTTCGATTCTTCAGTGCTCTCAGCTTCCTGTTCTGACTCGGCCACTTCTCCTTCAGCCAGTTCTTCCTCAATTACTTCTTCTTCCTCTTCAACAATCGTTGGTGCAGCAACAGTGGCTACTGTCAGATGCCCTTCTTCTAATGATACGATCCCTTCAGGCAGATCAATGTCTTCGACATGTAAAGAGTCTCCGATAGCAAGGCCTGATACATCCAATTCCAGGGCATCAATCATTTTGTCAGGAAGACACGAAATATTTAGTTTTCTTCTGATGTGCTGAAGAATGCCTCCTTCAGTGACTCCCACCGGGCTGTTTACTAAGCGAATCGGGACGTCGACTGTAATCTCCTTGTCCATGGATATTTCATAAAAATCTGCATGGAGATAGATATCTTTGATAGGATCCATCAGAATATCTTTTATTATGGCTTTGTGTGTTTCAGATCCCTGATCCGATTGTACCTGAAGATCGAGAATAACGTTGTCGCTGGAGCCTTGCTTCAGTAAATGTTCCAACTCCGGGTAATCCACTGCCAACATAACAGAATCGGTATTTGGGCCATAGAAAACGGCAGGAACCTGAGCCATCTTTCTAAGTTTTTTGGCTGCCCCTTTGCCCTTGCTTTTTCTAATACGGGCAGTCAACACTGGTTGATTCATTGATCACCTCCGGTCTTCCAATTCGAAAGAAGCTGAGCTTCGTTCATTATTTCACAAAACAAAAAAACACTCCTTATTAGGCCCTTAGGCCCTTACAAACTGAATTGCATTCAAAATGGTCACAATTTCTTCCTTCTGGAAGAGTCTTGCCGGCCAGTAAATTCGGGAATTCAGGGATTTAGGCCCTTATAAAAAATATTGTGCGCAAAATGCTCACAAATTTAGATTCCAACAGTAAAGTGCTCTGTTGCCAATAAATTTAGGAATTCAGGAATTCAGGGATTAGATTGAAGCGGTTGTTTTTAATTCCTCAATCCC
>JAUWMY010000118.1 GCA_030612945.1 Desulfobacteraceae bacterium | reverse complement strand
CAATCAGCTCCCACTGGGGTACCGGGGTCTTCTTTATGTCAGGAAACTCGGACGTGGAGTATATCCGACCGGCGTGCCCTTGATCCAGGTCTTTCAGAAATTGTGGCAGGGTCACCTCGGCTTCATTGAGCACAAAATGATCGACATCCCCAAATTTTTCGTATTCCTGGGTAAAGAGTGGCCCACCGGCCACGATTTTGACGCCTACCCCTT
The DNA here is from genome assembly GCA_030612945.1 of Desulfobacteraceae bacterium. Lineage (GTDB taxonomy): Bacteria > Desulfobacterota > DSM-4660 > Desulfatiglandales > Desulfatiglandaceae > 4484-190-2. The sequence continues at coordinate 7,024 of JAUWMY010000118.1, read as the reverse complement.
TGCACCTTGAAATGACCTGACTTGCTGACTCTCTTTGTACGGCCATGGCGCTTATAAAGACATAATCCGCCCATTCGATGTCTTTGTCAGTTAGATTTGTCACATTCAGGTCCACCAAGCGTTTTTCCCACTCTGACGGCAACATTGCCGCAACTGTCAGCAGGCCCAGTGGCGGGGAGGAGGCCTTTTTGTGTATGAACCTAAGTGCGTGCTTGAAACTCCAAAATGTGTCCGGGAATTCAGGATAGAGAAATAGAATTTTCATTTTGCTTTTCCTTATGTTTTTGCTGGCGAAATAAAAAGAGGGGTGATACCTATGGAGCATTAAATGTACTCTTGTATGGATTTGTATGCAAGGAGAATATCTACTTGGAGGGAGACCTATGAAAATTACAATTGGTTCTGACCACGCTGGATACCATTACAAGGAAGAAATCAAGCAATTTCTTAAAGAAAATGGCCATGAGTTTCACGATTTCGGCACTGATTCTGACGATTCCGTTGATTATCCTCTTTTTGTCCGTCCAGTGGCCAAGGCCGTGGCAAGGGGAGAATATGATCGGGGCATCGTGCTTGGTGGGTCAGGAAATGGCGAAGCCATGGTGGCGAACAGAATCATTGGAATTCGATGTGCCCTCTGTTGGAGCCCTGAAACAGCCAGGTTTGCCCGAAAACACAATGATGCAAATATACTGTCACTTGGCGCGAGGATGATTTCACTAAAGGAAGCCCTTGAAATTGTAAAGGTATGGCTTGAGACTCCTTTTGACGGCGGACGGCATTTGCGGAGGATTAACCAAATCGATCAGAAAAAAACTTTAGCTGGTCGTTCGAGCCGGCCAAAGAAAGATGAGAAACTCGTTGATAAAAAAAAGCAAAGTGGCCCGGAGGAGAAATCGAAAAAGGCACGCAATGACAAATATGATCTATTAATCACTTTTAGATATATCAAGTATATGGAGGGAAAAGACTCCATTGAATTCCAGGTTGATCCGGGACTCAAAAGACCTTCAATAATCCATATTCTTTCTCCTGAAAGATGGAATTCGGAACTGCCTGAGTGGGCTCAAAACCGGAGAGATGAAATACTCGATAGGGTAAAGTCAAAATGCGCTCATATGGACTGTGAATGGAAAGAGTATTGAATAATCCCTTAAACCATTCGGCAGTAGCGGGATGGTCCCAGTTCTGCTACGCGTGTTAAATAGTGATTTGTGATGCTCTATGGAATAAAGTTCAAATGACAAAATCCAAATGTCAAATCAAATCCAAAACCCCAATGTCAAAATGTTTTCCAAAACGATCAGTTATTTATTTTTCCCCATTGTGCATCTTCACCAGTGTAGGCTGCGTTTGAATTAGTGGGTGGACATATATTTTAGCATTTGTCATTTGACATTCGGTGTTTGAAAAGTTATAACATCTGGAAATAATAGTAATTATTTTCCTGCTCAATCACTCAACTATTCAACGAGGTCAAAAGGAGGAAGACATGAAACAGATTTCAGAGGGAGTCTTTTATATTCCGGGCCAGGACGAATCTATCCCCGACTCCCACGTATACGTGATAGGGGAACTCACTTCCGGAGATCTTACCCTTGTTGATGCAGGCCTGATGGGGAAAGGTGCGTACAAAATCGAGTCTATCCAAAAGCTGGGCCTTTCGCTTTCAGACATAAAAAGGGTGATCATGACCCACACGCACCTGGATCACATTGGCTGTCTAAAGGAGATCCTGAATGAAATTCCGGACGCTGAACTCTGGGTGCATATTAAGGAGGCAGAACCCCTGGAACAAGGCGATGAAAGGATCGTCTATGGGATGGATATGTTCAAGAGCATGTGCCAGGCCCAGTATAATATTAAAGAGGATGCGTTTAAATTTGAAATTGATCGCAAGCTTGAGGGAGGCGAAACGCTAAAGATGGGGGATATGACCTGGGAGGTGATCCATATTCCAGGGCATTCTCAAGGTAGCATTGCTCTATATAATCGATCTGGAAAAATTCTCATCCCGGGAGATGTGGTTTATGCGGATTATGCCATTGGCCGTTTTGATCTCCATGGGGCAAATGGCCCGACACTCAGGGACTCACTTCTTACCCTTGCCGAACTGGAAGTGGATGTCCTGTTACCGGGTCATAACCGTATCGTGGAAAATGTCCAGCCCGGGTATATTCTGGAGACAGCAAATCAGTGGGCGCCCTATCTCACTTAGATTAAATGTTGATATAGCCGCAAAAAGGCGCAAAATACACAAAAAGTAGAATTTATATATCGTGATTCAATTAGTTATGGGCCTCAGAATTATAAATTTGGGCTTTTGACGATTCCATCAAATGTTGCTTTTCAAAAAACAATGTAGATCAGCTCCAATATTACCTGGCCCTAAAGATTATAGCCTCAAGACCTGGGGTTAATTAACCCAATAAAATCACTAACTTAACTGGTGATCATAGCTCTGCTATGCATGTTAGATAGTGATTTGTGATGCCCTATGGAATAAAGTTCAAATGACAAAATCCAAATGTCAAATCAAATCCAAAACCCCAATGTCAAAATGTTTTCCAAAACGATCAGTTATTTATTTTTCCCCCATTGTGCATCTTCACCAGTGTAGACTGCGTTTGAATTAGTGGGTGGACATATATTTTTAAGCATTTGTCATTTGACATTCATTTGAAATTTGGGCTTTGATCTTTGTCATTTAAATTCATTTTATTTATATATTTAGACCCTTTTAGGGTCACCATTCAAGCCACCCCTTTTAGGGATGGTAGTTGACTTTTCTCACTTTATGACCCACTTATTGGTAAGGATATGAAATGAAAAAATGCATCTTATGTCTCCTCTTTTCACTCATTTTTCTGTGCAGTGTATCTGTTTCTGCCGAAAAAAAAATAAAAGTAGGAGTATATCAAAATAAACCCAAAGTTTTCCTTGATAGTACGGGAAAAGCTCAGGGATTTTTTATTGATATCTTCAATTATATTGCTTCAAAAGAGGGCTGGCAAATTGAATATCTGCCCGCTACCTGGGAATCAAATCTAATAAAGCTTAAGCAGGGAGAAATCGATCTCCTCTTAGATATTGCTTACTCAGAAAAAAGGGCTGAATACTGTGATATTAATAAGGAAATTGTTTTCTCAAATTGGGCTATTGTTTATAAACAGGAAAATTCTGGAATTGAGTCTATTATAGATTTGAGAAACAAAAAAGTCGCTGCCATGAAAGGGGATATTTCTTATGAGGATTTTAAACTCAAGATAAAAAACCTGGGAATTTTTTGTGCATTTGTCGAGGTTAATGAGTTCTCAGAAGTTTTTGAATTGTTAGATAAAAAACAAGTAGATGCGGGAATAATAAGCCGTCTATTCGGACTGACACATGAAAACAAATATGATGCACAGAGAAGCACCATAATTTGCTGCCCAAACAACCTCTATTTTGCCGTACCCAGGAATCAAAACAAATTCCTCATTGAAAGAATTGATTATCATCTCAAACAATTAAAAAGAGATGATCAATCCATATTTTACAAGTCGCAAATGAAATGGATTGAGGGCATATCTCCATGGAAGTTTCCTGTCTGGCTTATATGGCTTTTAGCCTTTGTTTGTGGATTTATTGTCCTGTTTGCCGCAGGTATTATTGTTTTAAAAATCCAGGTAAATACACGAACAGCTCAATTGAACAAAATGAACGAGGAATTAAAAGCCGAGATCGAAGAACGAAAAAATGCCGAAAAACAAAAAGAATCTCTGGAAAAGCTGCTTATTCAATCACAGAAGATGGAAGCTATTGGCACATTGGCCGGAGGTATTGCCCATGATTTTAATAATATCCTCTCAGCGGTCATTGGCTATGCCGAGATCTCACTGGACGATGCACCAAAGCATTCTGATTTACAAAGCAATTTAAATAATCTACTCAAAGCAGGATTCCGGGGAAGAGACTTGATAAAACAGATTCTTACCTTTAGCCGCCAGAGTGAGTTTGAATCAAAGACAATCCGCGTAGAGCCTGTTGTAAAGGAATGTATCAAGTTTCTCAGGGCGTCATTGCCGGCTACGATTGAGATACGTCAGGACCTGAAATCTAATGCGACGGTAATGGCGGACCCAACGCAGATTCATCAAGTGATAATGAATCTGTGTACAAATGCAGCTCATGCCATGCATGAAAAAGGAGGCATACTGGATATACGCCTTGGCGAAGTTGGTCTCGATGCTGATTTTGTATCCGGATATCCGGATGTTGTTCCGGGAAGATTTCTGCGCCTGTCCGTTGGTGATACAGGGTATGGCATACCTCCTGATACTGTGGACCACATTTTTGAGCCCTTTTTCACTACAAAAGAAAAAGGCGAAGGGACAGGCATGGGGCTTTCTGTAGTTCATGGCATCATAAAGAAGTATCACGGTCTAATAACGGTTTCGAGTGATCCGGAAATGGGTACGGCATTTAATGTATTCCTTCCCGTCATTGAAACCAATGCCACTTCAGATAATGACAAAGAAGAAGTTCTTTTATCGGGAACTGAACGTATCCTTTTTGTGGATGATGAGTACTTCCAGGTTGACCTGGGAAAGAAAATGTTTGGGCGTCTTGGCTATGAGGTCGTAGGCGAAACAAACAGCTTAAAAGCACTTGAATTGTTTCGTAAAAACCCTGATGGTTTCGATCTGGTGATAACTGATATGATTATGCCAAATCTACCCGGTGATAAGCTTGCAAAAGAGCTTATTGCCATTCGACCGGATATTCCCATTATCATTTGCACAGGTTATAGTGAGCAACTTGAAGCTGAAAAGGCAGAATCATTAGGGATTAAGGCTATTGTCATGAAGCCTCTATTGATCCAAGACCTGGCGAAAACAGTGCGGGAAGTGCTGGACGGATAAGACCAGGGAGTTTGAGAGGTTGGTTGCCTGTGGTGTGGGCAGGGGGCTGGTTTAATGTATAGGGGATTTTATGAAAACTGCCGTCTTTGTCCCCGTTACTGCGGCGTGAACAGGGTCAGGGACGATGGAGCGGGTCATTCAGGGTTTTGCGGAGAAACGGATCAGCTAAGGGTGGCCTACGTGGGGCCCCATTTCGGGGAGGAACCTCCTATCACGGGCACGAATGGCTCAGGAACAGTGTTTTTTACGGGCTGCTCTCTCAGATGTTCTTTCTGCCAGAATTATCAGATTTCGCACAAAGGCCTGGGCGTAGAAATAAGCACAAGGGAATTGCTCGAAAAGATAGAAGATATGATCCGGAATCATCGTGTCCACAATATCAATTTTGTGACTCCGGACCATTTCTTCCCGCATGTTTTCCGCCTTGTTTCTCTGTTGCGTAAAGAAGGGTTTGATCTTCCAGTGCTTTATAATCTCTCCGGATATCAGTCCGTAGAAATGTTAAAAGCCGCTGAAAATTACGCCGACATCTACCTTCCCGACTTCAAATATTCGGATTCATCTTTGGCCGTGAAACTCTCAAAATGCCGGGATTACCCTGAAGTGGCGCTTGAGGCGATCGGGGAGATGGTCAAACAGAAAGGGTTTTTTGACACATTTTTGAAAGGGGCAGAGATTGCAAAAAAAGGTGTTCTTGTCCGGCATCTGATTCTGCCCGGGAATGTAGGGAATTCCATAGACGCCTTGACCAGCCTTTTTGTAGAGTTTGGCAAGGGCCTGCCCCTGAGCCTTATGTCACAGTACCAACCAATAGCACAGCAAAAAGATGTGGCTTTGAACCGGCTTCTTTCCCACGAAGAGTTTGATAAAGTTTACTCCCATGCCATGGAACTTGGGTTTGAAAATCTTTTTGTTCAGTTCCCGGAAAAAGGGCCAGGGCTCCAGACCGCACGCGCTCCTTTTTTGCCTGATTTTCAGCGGGCCCAGCCATTCTTGTAATTTCAGTGTATGCCTGTCTTTTGTTTTTTCTGGTAGGAAAAGCCGGGGTCTGTGGCCTTGGTATGACAACTCAGGCAAGTTTGCTCTCCAGACAACCGGGCAGACACATTTTCCGGGTCTTGTGCATGCAGTCCGCCAGGACCATGGCACTGCTCACACTGAACATTCACCAGGTGAGGTGTTAGATTAAGGGATATGAACCCACCGCCGTGGGACTTGTCATTCATGCCGGTTACATGGCATGGAAGGCATTGGGGATCATATTCTTTCCCCTTTCTTATCAACGGATCCAGGGCCCTTGCATGCGCGGTTTTTGCCCAGGAAACAACTGTTTCTTCATGACATTCCATACAGCGGTCTTTGCCAACATAGATGTTTTCAATATCAGACGGTGCCTTGGCCAAATGCTGATTTTTGCTCTTTGCGTAATGGTATTCCCTGCTCCAGACCTCATATTCCTCGATCAGCTTAGCAACAGACCTGTCTTCTGCTATTGTTTTTGCCTGTAGCCTTGTGTCATGTGGTCCAGAAACAGCATAGCGTCCATCCTCTGGCACAAGATCGGCATGGGAGACGAACTGGCCCCGGTCATTGTTAAACGCTACAATTGCTCCGTTTATTTCCAGTTTTTTCTCACTAACACCAGGTTGGTGCCCCAGAATCACCAGGTCAATGCCGCTTACCTGGGCTAGCCATTTTTCCGCTTTGGCAGCATCTGCATGGCAAATGACGATGAAAATGTCATGGTTGATGGTGTTCTTTATTCTCTTCAGGGCCGTAACCGGATCGGTGAAGGCTATTTTCTCATGGGTCGATTTCAGTACCTGTGGGTCTATCACAGCAGCAATCAAAACCTGTTTCATCCCCTTGTTCAACCGTAAATAGGGAACAAGATATGGTGACACGCGTGTGATATCTTTTACGTTAGCACACCCCAAATGCACCTGCGAGTTCTTTGTCAGATTGCCTATCAATGGAACTCCGAAAATGAACTCCTGCTCACCCAGGCCGACAAAATCGATCCCTATCCTGTCCAGGGCTTTAAATATCACTTCGGCTTTCTTATCTTCCAGTTCCGGTTCGCCTGTTTGGAAAAGGTTATCTCCCGTATTGATAACGAT
>JAUWMY010000252.1 GCA_030612945.1 Desulfobacteraceae bacterium | reverse complement strand
TCGCGAGATGTTACAACTTCCTTACCGTTCGGCTCAAGAAAAGGAAGCGCTGCGGGCCTGCTGCCAGGGGCAAGGATAATCTTATCTGACTCAAGAATTTGATCTCCTTCTTCTGTCTTAACAGCAATTTGTTTCTCGCTCTTTATGAAACCTTCCCCTTTGACAATTTCTATTCCGTTTTTCCTTAAGAGAAACTCTATCCCCTTCACCAACCTCTCTACAATTTTGCTCTTCTCTTTCTGGACTTTCTTCCAGTTGCATTTTATTTTTTCTAAAGGGCCTTCAATATTTTTGTTTTCTTTAAGCTCTCTATAAATCTTCGTCTGATGCAGAAGATATTTGGCAGGAATACATCCATAATTCATACATGTCCCGCCTATCCTATCCTTCTCGACCAAAATAACTCTTTTTTTAAGTTGAGCTGCCCTGATAGCAGCCACATATCCACCAGGGCCACCTCCTATAATAGCCAAATCATACTTCTTATCCATCTTTTCCTCTTCTTTAAAAAATTTGGCAGTATTATACTCTTTCTCAATACTGCAGTCTATTCTGCGAATCGAATCATCTAAAATCTAACCCTAGGAGTATCATCTTGTCATTTAAAAATCTAACCGTAGAGGAGAAGAAAATCAATAAATATTATAACCTAACCTTGAAGGAAAGGAGGTTAGGTTATGAAACTGGAGTTGCGAATGAATTATTTGGAAACGATTTATCAGAGGTACAGAAAAGCCTCTAAGGAATCCAAGGGTAGGATTTTAGACGAGCTCTGCAAGATATGTAAATACAAACGCAAGTATGCCATTTGGAAGCTAAGCCAGATGCCTATGGAGGATAAACATAATCCCCGACCAAAGCGAAAACGCCCAAGGAAATATAGCCATCAGGTCTTAGAGGTTGTGGAGAAGGTATGGAAGGCGGCGAATTATCCTTGGTCATTGAGACTGAAGGAAATAATACGTCTTTGGCTTCCTTGGATAAGAGTTCGGTATCGTATTACTCCAGAGGTGGAAGAGAAGCTGCTATCTATAAGCCCAAGCACCATAGATAGAGCTCTTAAAGCCAAGAAAGGAAAGCTCAAGCGCCGTCTCTACGGCCGCACCAAGCCAGGAACATTGCTACGACACAAGATTCCTGTCAAGACCGAACATTGGGATGTCAAGCGACCTGGTTTCACGGAGGCAGATTTGGTCTCCCATTGTGGAGGTGTGAGTCAGGGGGAGTTCATCCATTCGCTCAACCTAACCGATATCTTATCAGGGTGGGTAGAGACAGAGGCCGTAATGGGAAAAGGTGAGCGAGGCATTTTAGAGGCTATTAAAAAAATCTCTCAGAGGGTACCGTTCAAGATCTCAGGCATAGATTCTGACAACGTACTAAATCTGGAGTCAAGTTTTTTCTTCGGATATACTGATCCCTGTTCCAGCAACTCACTCAATCAAACAAAAACCCAAGTGGCTTCCACCGCAGTTGGAAGACTCTTTTTACCATAGTGATACAAGGTCCATTGTTATGGCCTTTACTGTACTTAAAACAAAATGAGGTCCAAGTGGAAGATCCGAGCATTATCTACGAGGTCATAAATGCCTCAACGGCCCCACTGAAGGGATTTTTCCACTTGGTATCGATGATTCAAAAAAACATCGATAATCTCTCTCAGATTTTATTAATGAGTAGGCTACACGAGCCATCTTAGCTGCAATGGCTGTATAGGCTTTGCGTTTCAGATCCGGATTGTCTGGATCTGCCTTGATGTAGTTTTCATATTTTTTCCGGAATGTGTTCTCGCGCATGCGAATGGCTGACGTACCAGCAAGCCAGAAGACATACCGAAGGCGCGCATTGCCATGTTTGGATAGTTTGCTAATACCACGGAAATTACCAGACTGCTGAGTAGAAAGATTTAATCCACAGTATTTGAGGAACTTCTTGTAATGACTGAATCGTCTAAGATCCCCAGCCTCGGCCAGTATAGTCAGAGCAATTACTGGGCCAACACCTGGTATGGTCCGGAAACGATTGTAGTCGGCATTATCTTTGAGATACAGTTCGGCACGTTCCTCAATTGACCGGCGTAAACGACAGAGATGCTGATGTTCCTGCAGTACAAGCCTGAACATCACCATAGCCTCGGAATCCTCTTCAACAGGGAGTCCGATACTCGAAGCAGCTGTCTCATAGAAATCAGTGAGCCAGGCCGCCTTGTTCACCTTTCTCCCGGCCACATCCCTGGCTGCCTCTATAAATTCTTCTCGACTGTACTTCAGCACAGAGGATGGACCGGGGAATCTGAGTAATAGAGAGGAAAACCATTGAGCTCTTGAAGTGTAATAATACTTTTGCACTTCAGGAAAATACAGCGGTAAATAATGCGTCATGATACTGTGCTGGACACGTGTCTTCTGGAGGGATACTTGATAGTAGGTTTTAGAGAGTTCCTGAATATCGTTTATTCGATGGAGCAATGGGTCATGATATGTCTGTGTTAGACCGGTCTTAAGCAGATGAAGGATGACTTGAGCATCCTTGGGATCATTCTTGTCCCAGGAGTTATACATGGCTTCTCGTGTTCTGGCAGCAGCCATTGATGATATAAGCTTCATCTCAAAGCCCTGTTGAATCAGATAATAGGCAAGCGGACGGTGATAGTTGCCTGTTGCCTCAAGCCCGATCACACAAGGGAATCTCAGGTTTTTAAGATAGGCTGAGAACTCTTGGTAATCACTCAGCTTGTTGGCGACCATAAATTTTTTTCGACTTTCGTCCGGGAACTGGATTAATACAGTGTTACTTTTTTTCGCAATATCAATCGCTACTAAAACCTTTTCTCCCGTGTTACCATACGGTTGAGTCATAATCGGTACCTCCTTAAGGTTGATTTGTGATCTACCTATTTTATGGGATTAGGTATCCGATTGTGACTCCTTTTTGTTTTTTCCCTATATACTATGGCTCAGAGTTTATCAACCACCATCTGTTGAGGTATTGTGAAGAGAACACCATTCAATTTACCCGAAGCAGACCCTACAAAAAGGATGATAATGCCCATATTGAACAAAAGAACTGGACTCATGTAAGGAAATTCATGGGCTGGGATCGTTACGACTCTCAGAAGGCCTTAGAGGCGATGAACGACCTGTATAAGAATGAACTTCCGCTGTTTATGAATCTGTTTCAGCCATCAGTGAAGTTGATAAAGGTCATACGGAAGGGATCAAGGAAGAAACGTGTATATGATGAACCACGCACACCAATGGATAGGCTCTTTGCATCCGGGTATCTCGATGAGAAGAGATGTAAAGAACTCAAGGCGCTAAGAGGGCGGTTAGATCCTTTTAAGCTTTCAGAGGTGGTCAACCACAAGCTTGAACGCATATGGGAGTTAGCTCACTATCGGTATAAGCCTGCTGAGGAAGAGAAAAAAGCAAAAGATGAGCTTTCTTCAGTGGAAAGAGAAACACTCGAGGCAATCTCCCAGGCTTTTGGAATAACAGTCTACATAAGATCTTGCCGTGGAGGTGATCTTGTTGCTGTTAACCATGGTTAGATTTTAAATGACAAGATGATAGGTGCTACGGTTAGATTTTTAAATGACTTGACAGGGGAGGGAGAAAAGAATGTTATGAGATCAATCCTGTTTCTCAGGTGATTTGGATAATTACTCGAAAGGGAAATTGACAAAGAACAATTATTTATAGGTTTTAAGACAAAAAAATTAATGACGACTCATAGCGTTTTCGATAATCATGTATAATAAGCATAAGTACTTCTTATTCTAAAAAAGAAGGTTAAATCTACAAACAAAGGATGCAATAATTTAATGAAAATGAAATCAAAAAGATTCCTGACATTTTTCTGTGTTTGCCTTGTGGTATTAGCCTTAACAGGATATGCCACCAGCCGTCTTTATCTGAAAGATGAGATAAATCCAGATACGATTTTTATCAATGGTACTATCATCCAGATGGATCCCTCAAACAGCACGGCTGAAGCCTTAGCGGTAAAAGGGGATAAAATTGCAGCTGTTGGTACGAATCAATCCATCCAGGGTCTGGCTGGGGACAACACCAGGATTGTCGATCTGGGCGGCAAAACTCTTCTCCCAGGATTCTACGACACACACAGCCATTTTCCCAGCTCAGGAACAGTCGCACTCTTCCGGGTAGACTGCAACAGCCCTCCTATGGGAACGATGAAAGAGATAGGCGATATCATCGCTGCACTGAAAAAGAGAGCCCAAGAAACCCCTGAAGGCGAGTGGATCCGCGGACGTGGTTATGATGATACGTTGTTAAAGGAAAAACGCCATCCCACCAGGTATGATTTGGACAAAGCCTCGACGGAACATCCGATATGGATCGTTCACACCTCCGGGCATTTAGGTGTTGCCAACAGTAGAGCCCTCGAACTGGGCAGCGTGAATAAAGACACTCCTCAGCCGAAGGGGGGAGTAATCCGAAAAGACCCTGAAAGCGGCGAACCTAACGGTGTGTTTGAAGAAGGCCCTGCCAAGCGAAATATCTCAAGACTTCTTCCCCGGCTTTCTGATGAGCAGTGGATGGAGGCATTGAAATGGGCTGTGAAAGACTATGCCGAAGAACGCGTAACCACAGTTGTTATCGCTGGGGGAGGAAAATTAAGTGTGGAAAGGCTGCAGAAGGCCTTTTCTCTGAACTTGCTTCCTTTGAGAATCGTATCCATGGCCAACAAGAAATTCCAGGATACTCTCTCCCCTGATTTCGGTAACGAAATGTTAAAAATCACAGCTGTCAAGATGTTCCAAGACGGCTCGATTCAGGGATACACTGGATACTTGAGCAAACCGTACCACAAACCTCTCAACGATGACAACTCATACCGGGGATATCCGATTCGAAGCAGAGAAAAACTTAC
>JAUWMY010000446.1 GCA_030612945.1 Desulfobacteraceae bacterium | reverse complement strand
TCGGGATGGCCCTCGGGGGCATGATCTTTGGGATGGGGATTGGGGCCGTCATTTGCCGGTGGATTTGGTCCTGGATTATGCATCTTTTTTTCTCCTTATTTCTTTTTTTCGTTAATGTCGTGTAATACTTCTGCTTCCACATCCGCAACCTGTTCCTTGAGCTCTTCAACGCCCCCTTTGCCAGAAGCTGATGCCTTGATTATGGTCTTCATGATCCCCTTCTTGACAGTGGAATTGGTAAGAAGCAAAGAAGCCAAGCTCCCGACCAAAATACCCTGCCAGAAAGAATCATTCTCAAGCTGAAAAAAGCTCGTCAGCCCTGATGGAGCAGAAACATCCTCGGCCGGGTCTGGTGGGTGTCCAGGACCAACATGGTCAGGCTTCTCTATATATGTCCCATACTTTAATTCTTCATGACCTGGCTCCTTATGATGGCCAGGCGCAGCGTCTTGCCCGCTTGCGTTGTCACCCGGGCCATAGCCTGCGTTGTCGGGGCCTCCAGCGTCTCCAGGGGCGTCATGTTGCTGAAATTGACCGGGATTATCCTGAACACCTGCTCCCCCGGCAGGGTCCTGCATCCCTGGATTGCCAGAATTTGCGGGATTTGCTCCTTGCGGTGCGGCCGGTCCTGGCTGCATGTACATGTAAGGTGGGGAAACTCCATAACCGGGCGGCATCCAATAGCCGGGCATTGGCCCCTGGGGAAAACCACCCTGGGACATATAATACCCGGGATGCAGATTTGGCGATTGGAAATATCCGTACGGAAAGGGTGTCTGCCCCGGAACAGGCCCGGGCTGTAAACCCGGATTCCCTTCACCAGAGCTCTGAGAAATAGGATTTCCCTCCTTATTCCCCTCACCAGCACTCTGGGAAACCGGATTTCCCTCCTTCCCACTTTCAGGATTGCCGGCGCCTCCGGCACTCCCCATCTCTTCGTCGCAAGATTTGTTATTTTCCTTTGTTTCCATCCGTTATCCTCCTTAAGTTAGCTGAAAGTCGCAGACCCGCCGTCTTTCTGGCGGGCTGATAGCTCAAAGCGAAAAAGCAAATTCCTCTACTATCAAGTTATCTTTTTTGACGATTTCTTCTCCAGCATTACCTCAGCCTTGGCATCTTCCCACTCTTCCTTTAGGTTTGCAGCAGAACCCTTGATGCCCTTGTAAACTCCAACGCCACACTTCATGATTCCACTTCGCACTGTTTTGCTCGTCACCAGAATCGCCACAGCGCCTCCAATCAATAATCCTTTCCACAAAGACGGATATAACACCATTGTCTCACCTCCCTTTGGTAAAATGGTTATGGTTCATAAAAAATAAGTTTTCCGGAATTCGTTACCACATAGAGCGTTATCGCATTATGGATAAGGGCTCCGGTAAATGGAGAAATCAATGCAAATGCTGCCAGAACCACCCCGACGAGATTGAGAAAAATAGAAATCCGGTAATTCTGATGGATGGTTTCAACAGTTTTTTTGCCGAGGGCAACCGCCTGACAGACTAAGTCGAGTTCGTCTTTTTTAAGTACAATATCAGCATGTTCTAATGCGGCATCCGCTCCGGCAATGCCCATGACAAAACTCAAATCCGCACAGGTAAAGGCCGGCGTATCATTGATGCCGTCCCCCACCATGGCCACAGTGCTTTCCGGGTGCTTTACCTTGAATTCCTTGATGAATTCAGCCTTATCCTCCGGCAGCATAGACCAGCCGATGTCTGTTAGAGGAAGCCTCTGAGCTATTGCCCGTGCATTAAATTCATTGTCACCGGTCAGCATGAAAATATTATTGATACCTTTTGCTCTTAGCTTATTCAGAGTCCTTGAAGCAGCCTCTCTGATTTTATCTTCAACCCCTATCAGGCCGATCAGCTTTCCATCCTGAGCCACAAAAAGGACTGCTTCACCTTTTTTTTGTATGCGGATCTCCTCCTCATGGCCGGCCTCGTGGTCCACCTTAAAGTCTTCCATGAAGTGATGACTTCCAACCAGGATCTGGCGCCCGTCAACTACAGCTCTGACCCCGTGCCCGACAATAAGTTCTGTCTCCAGACTGGGGGGAATTTCTATTTCGCACTCTCTGACCTTTGTAAGCACGGCCAGTGACAGAGGGTGTTTCCATTTCTCCTGAGAAGATGCTGCAAATTGCAATATTCTTTCAGGGGTTATGTCAGGGTCAATAGTAATGATCCGGGAAACTCTTGGTGTCCCGCTTGTAATTGTCCCTGTCTTATCAAAGACGACGGTGTCCACATCCGCCACTTTTTCCAGATATTTCCCACCTTTTACCAGTATGTCACGCGAAGCGGCATTGCCCATGGCCGCAGTCATGGCTGCGGGTGTTGATAGAGCAATCCCACAGGGACAGACGATAATCAGCATACTCATGGCCCGTCTAAACGAACGGGTGAAAAGATATGTCACTAAAAAGAGGCTTAAGGAAACAGGGACAACAATATCGGCAAACTTATCAGCCATGCGCATCGTCTCTGACTCAAGAGCCTCCTCGCTCTCTATCATTTTAATAATCGAACCCATACGGGTTTCATCACCGACCTCTTCGACTCTGACCGTGATTTCTCCCATGTCCACATGGGTTCCTGCCACAACTCTGTCGTCAACCTTTTTATAGACCGGAAGTGATTCACCTGTCATAGACGACTCGTCTACTAGCGCATCACCATCTATGACCATTCCATCGCAGGAAACCGCGTTTCCGATGCGGAGGACAATAATGTCGTCTTTGACCAGTTCACTGCTTGGAACCTCTTTCTCCCTGTCATCTATGATCTTCCAGACCATTCGCTCCTCACGTGCCAGCATGGTGCGTATAGTTTTGCGCGTTTTCTGCATGGTCTTGTCTTCCAGGTATTCGGAAAGGTTGATCAGGTACATGACCACCAGGGCAGTTGCGCTTTCCCGCATAATTATTGAACCGAGGGAAGCCGCACAGATCAAAAGCGCCATGTTCGGTTTACCCGTGGCCTCACGCTTCCTGATACCTGTCTTTAAGATAGGATAGCCCAAAAATGCAGTTGTAGCCGAAGCAATATTAAAGATTCCCTTATCTATTCTAAATCTCTCCCCCTCCCCCCGTAGCCTCAAGATCCAGGCAGTAATCATGAGTATCCCGGTCACGGCAAGGACAGGACCGGGCAGGTGTTCTTCGGCTGGTTCATATCTTTTGACAGAATCGTCAC
>JAUWMY010000024.1 GCA_030612945.1 Desulfobacteraceae bacterium | reverse complement strand
AATACGAAATACGAAACAATATCGAAATGCGAATTTTCAAAAGAATAAACAAAAACCTCATAATAGGACCGTTTCTCGTTTTGGTCATTGATATTTTTTGTCATTTGTATTTGTTTCGATTTTCGATATTCGAATTTCGGGTTTTCCCGTCACCCTCAGATGGGTGAACCGTATGAATTTATTTGAATATTTCAGGTTGCCATTTTAAGGCACTAAATTTTTAAGACGGGGCACTAGTATAGACTTGCATCGTTGGTTAGAGAGGGGAAAATATCCGTTATGGAAGGGCGTGAGGCAATACACACCAGCACCCATGATGCGCATATAGAGGAGCTAAGGGAACGTAGAAAGCACTACTATGCCAGGTTTTTTCGCAGATTCGCCCTATTAATAATAGCGTTTTTTCTTGTTCCTCTTTTTCTGGTGGGATGGGGAATAAATACTTACTATACGAAATTTGCAACGGCCCGAATGACCAATTCCTTTCATGCCCTGGTGGATAACCACCGCAAGATTATCGAGTTATTCTTAGGGGAGCGCAGTTCCAAACTCCACCTGACAGCCCACACGCATTCCAGGGATTATCTTGCGCAGGTATCAAATCTTGCGCATGTCTTTGAAATGATAAACCTTGAACAGTCGTCTATTACTGATTTGGGTGTAATCGATGAACATGGCAGGCATTTAGCCTATATCGGCCCCTACGATCTTATGGATAAAAACTATACCAATGCCTTCTGGTTCAAGGAAGTTATGAAAAAGGGGCTTTATATAAGTGATATGTTCATGGGGTTTCGTAAAATCCCGCATTTTATCATGGCTGTCACCCGCACGGAAAACGGCGAGACGTGGATTCTACGGGCCACTATCAATACCGAAGTATTTCGTTCCCTTGTGGAAAACGTAACAATTGGCAAGACCGGTGAAGTATATCTCTTAAACCAGCAGGGAATTTTTCAAACCAGTCCCAGGTTTAGAGGAAAGATAATGGAAAAGTCCCCTTTCCCTGTTGAATCTTTTCATGAAGGCACAAGGATTCGCATATTAGACGCAGATGATCAAAAACATATCCCGCGCCAGATAGTGGCCCAGACATGGTTAAAAGAGCCCCATTGGATGCTTGTGGTTAAGCAGGATTATTCTGAAGCTTTTAGTGATGTGAACCATGCTAATCGGGCAACATTAGTTTTTCTCCTCTTGAGCGCCATAGCCACCCTGATCGTTACTGTGATTATCACAAAACATATGGTTGCGGTTATTAGGAGGCGTGATGCAGAAGCAGATCAATTGAGTAAACAACTCATGCAGGCGGGCAAATTGGCCTCTGTGGGGGAGCTTTCTGCAGGGGTGGCACACGAGATCAATAATCCTCTTGCTATTATTCTTACTGAAAGACAGATTCTGCTGGATTTGGTGGGGCAAACTCCATCTCTGGATGAAGAGTTCAAAAAGGAATTGGTGGAGTCTCTGTCCCAGGTAGATGTGCAGGTACAACGCTGCAAACGCATAACTCACAACCTGCTCAGATTTTCTCGCCGCACTACATCCGTGATTGAGACCGTGAATCTCAATGAATTTCTAAGAGAAGTTATCGAACTTGTGGAGAGGGAGGCCAAGACCAGTGGAATTACGTTCATTCCGGAACTGGAAGAAGGCCTGCCGCCGCTTTTAACCGACCCATCTCAGCTTCAGCAGGTGTTTCTAAACCTGATCACCAACGCGGTTGACGCCCATGATGGAAAACCCTATGGCAGCATCCACATCAGCACCCGGTCAGATGATGAAAATGAAGGTGTGGAGGTCGTATTTGCCGATACCGGATCGGGGATCTCACAGAAAAATCTCGAAAAGGTATTCGACCCGTTTTTTACCACCAAACCGGTGGGTAAAGGTACCGGTCTCGGGCTCTCTATCTGTTACAGTATCATAAAGCGCCTCGGAGGGGACGTCTCTGTGCAGAGCGAATTAGATAAGGGAACAGTTTTTACCATTTTTCTCCCATACAGCCCCCCATCGGACTTGCAAGAGAGCATGAATGAGGAGCTTGAAGTGTAAATACCGCATCAGAACTTTAATAGAATCGCGAAGCGATTGTATGAAAGGAGGGATTAAAATGATAGGGGCCAGAATTTTACTGGTAGATGATGAAGTTGTCTTTACCAAAAACATGGCAAAACTTTTAACCAACCGGGGCTATGTTGTCACGCCAGTCAACAGTGGGGACAGCGCCATCCGCGAGCTTGAAGAAAATGATTTCGATGTGGTGGTGCTTGACCTGAAGATGCCTGGTATGGACGGGATCACCACGTTGAAAGAGATAAAAAAGCTGGGGCTCTTTACAGAGACGCTTATCCTCACCGGTCACGGAGCCATCGATACTGCCCTTGAAGCCACGAAACTTGGCGCATATGACTATCTTACCAAGCCGTGTGAGATCGACGAACTGGTTGCCAAGATAGAAGGCGCATGGGAAAAAAAGGACGATGCGCAAAAGGATGATATTCAAGAAAAAATCAAGAAGGTAGTGGAATCCCCTTCATCGGCCTTTAGCCTGTTTGGCAAAAAGAAATCCAAGAAATGAAGCGGTTTTAGTGCCATTTTTTTACCCTGTTTTAGGAAAAATTAACTAACTTCTCAATAAGTTCGGGTGGAGTTTATCCGTAAGGATTTTATAAAAGGCTTACGCCTAAACTCCAAAAGGGAATACAGACATTGTCATTCGCTCAAGGCAATAATCCGGTTGTGAACGCCCGAACTTATTGAGAAGTTACACATTTTTTTACGCTGTTTCAGGAAAAATTTACTTGAAAAAGGTCACAAACTGTTTGACTTTATACATAAGCAGTGTTACCGTCACAACAACTGAATGAAAGCTCATTCATTTAGAAAATTTTAATACAAAAAATGGAGTGTTTGAAACGAACGGTAGCCAAAGCGGGCTATTAATTTTGAATTTTTAAAAACTGGAGGTATGTATTAATGGAAGCAAGAAAGAGTGAAATGGAATCAGTGTACATGGAAAAGAGGGTCTTTGATCCACCAAAGGAGTTCGTAGAAAAGGCTTATATAAAGAGCATGGAGGAATACGAAAAACTCCATAAGAGATCCCTTGAGGATCCAGAGGGTTTTTGGGGTGAAATGGCTGAAAAGCACCTTGACTGGTTCAAGAAATGGGACGGACCGGTGGAAGAATATAGTTTTAAGGACGATATCTACATACGCTATTTTGCCG
Organism: Desulfobacteraceae bacterium; assembly: GCA_030612945.1. Classification (GTDB taxonomy): domain Bacteria; phylum Desulfobacterota; class DSM-4660; order Desulfatiglandales; family Desulfatiglandaceae; genus 4484-190-2. The sequence goes on along the minus strand of JAUWMY010000024.1, from coordinate 10,310 downwards.
GGGGAAAGCTGAATGTTTCTTATAACTGCCTGGATCGTCATTTGAACACATGGAGAAAGAACAAGGCCGCTCTTATCTGGCAGGGAGAGCCCCTTGAGGAATCAAAGACTTACACATATCAGGAGCTTCATCGCGAGGTGTGCAAGTTTGCAAATGTGCTCAAGAAACTTGGCGTGAAAAAAGGAGACAGGGTCACCATCTACCTGCCCATGATCCCGGAGCTTCCTATTGCCATGCTGGCCTGTGCAAGGATTGGCGCTATTCACAGCATAGTATTTGGTGGCTTCAGCGCGGAGGCATTGAGGGACAGGATCCAGGACTGCGAATCAGACATGCTCATAACTTGCAACCACGGATACCGATCAGGCAGGGTGCTGCCGAGCAAGAAAAACGCAGATGTTGCCATGGATCAGTGCCCTGATGTCAATGCATGCATTGTGGTCAACAGGATAGAACAGGAAACCGACATGAAAGAGGGCCGGGACCACTGGTGGCATGAACTCATGGCGGATGCCTCTCCAAAATGCGATGCCGAGCCAATGGATGCGGAAGATCCTCTTTTTATTTTATATACGAGTGGCAGCACCGGAAAGCCCAAAGGTGTGCTTCATACAACGGCGGGATACCTTCTCTATACTCAACTGACCATGAAATACGCCTTTGATTACAGAGATGAGGACGTATGGTGGTGTACTGCCGACATTGGCTGGGTCACCGGTCACAGCTATATTACTTATGGTCCTCTGGCCCTTGGGGCGACATCTCTCATGTTTGAGGGTGTTCCCAACTACCCTGAGCCCGATCGTTTCTGGGAGATCGTTGAAAAGTACGGTGTCAACATCTTCTACACAGCGCCAACAGCAATACGGGCTATCATGAGAAATGGGGATGACTGGCCGGCCAAAAGAGACCTGAGCAGCCTGAGACTCCTTGGCAGTGTCGGGGAGCCCATCAACCCGGAGGCCTGGATGTGGTATTACACGGTTATCGGAAAGGAGAAATGCCCCATTGTGGACACCTGGTGGCAGACGGAAACGGGTGGTTTCTTGATCACGCCCATTCCCGGGGCCTTTCCCATGAAGCCCGGATCAGCCTCCCGCCCTTTCTTTGGCGTTGACCCTGTAATTCTTCGGGCTGATGGCACAGAAGCGGAGGAAAACGAAGGCGGGCATTTGTATATTAGCAAGCCCTGGCCCGGGATTATGCGGGCAGTGTACGGTGACCCGGGACGATTCAAGGAGACGTACTTCGTCCAGACGCCGGGCTTCTTTTTCTCGGGCGATGGCGCCAGAAAGGATGAGGACAAATTTTTCTGGCTCATGGGCAGGGTAGATGATGTGATCAATGTCTCAGGTCACCGGATGGGGACGGCAGAAGTAGAGAGCGCCCTTGTGGCCCATGAATCAGTGGCCGAATCTGCAGTGGTTGGCTTTCCTCATGATATTAAGGGGCAGGGCATCTACGCCTTTGTAACCCTTAAACAGGGGTTTGAGCCTTCAGATGATCTCAAAAAGGCCCTTGTGCAGCATGTGAGAAAGGAGATCGGTCCAATTGCCTCACCGGACAAACTGCATTTTACTGAGGCCCTTCCTAAGACCCGGAGTGGCAAGATAATGCGAAGGATTCTTAGGAAGATTGCCGAAGGGCAGATTGACCAGCTTGGAGACACCTCCACCCTGGCTGAACCAGAGGTTGTGGATAAACTGGTGGCAGAGAGACAGTAGTTTAATCAAACCATTAAGACCTTTTCATTGAGCCACAGGGAACAGCAAGTTAGTGCCTGCTGGCCAATTATTTCCCCCTTGTACGGGCTCTTCCCCGGGCAACGTTACATTACGCCCCGGGGAAAAGCCTTTAACCATGTCTGCCTTCCCATCCCCCGAGGGGAGGCTTTGAAGTCCCCCTTTTTGAAAGGGGGACTTTTCCCGGCTACGTCTTAAATTAAGGTAATGAGGGGTAGGGGAATTGAGGATATTTCTGAGCGGAGCAATGAGACTAAGGAGAACAATATGTCGCAATCAATTAAGAACAAGGGCTGGGTTGTTACGTTTAGCGGTACAGGTATCAACCTTGCCCTCGGGATTCTCTATACATGGAGCATATTTAAGGCCTCGATTAAGCAATCCATTGAGGCAGGGGGTGAAGGCGCCTTTAACTGGGAACTTGCCTCACTGAACGATCCATATGCTATTTGCTGCATAGTATTTGCCTTTGCTATGATTTTGGCCGGAAAGTGCCAGGACAAGTTTGGCCCAAAAATAACTGCCTTCATCGGTGGTGTCCTGGTTGGCCTTGGCTTTATCTGGATTTCACAAACCACTGATTACGTGAGCTGGGTCCTTGGATTTGGGGTGCTGGCAGGTGTTGGTATTGGATTCGGGTATGCATCAGCAACTCCCCCTGCCCTCAAGTGGTTTCCTCCCGCGAAAACCGGATTGATTGCAGGGCTGGTAGTTTCAGGCTTTGGTCTTGCCTCTGTGTATATTGCACCGTTAGGCCAATACCTTTTAGGAATATGGAGTTTGCAAAATGCCATGCTGTTTTTCGGGATAGCATTCATGATTGTTGTCTGCGGTCTTTCAATGCTGCTTGTGAATCCACCGGCCGGCTATGTGCCCGGAGAGGATGCTGAGGCAGCACCCGCGGACAGTAAGGAGGAAGAAGGCATCCGTTTGACCCCTTCAATTGCCGGGTGGCTTCCTGAAGCAGTTTCAGCCATCCATTCATCAAAGGCAGTAGAAATGAAAAGGGATATCAAACCCTCAGAGATACTGAAAAAGCCCGATTTCTATATTTTGTGGCTTATTTATTTTATAGGTGCCGGGGCAGGATTAATGGTCATTGGCAGTGTTGCCGGGATGGCCAAGGCGAGTATGGGTGAACTGGCCTTTCTGGTAGTTGCAATCCTGGCCATAGGAAATGCCAGTGGTCGCATCATTGCCGGAATTATCTCAGATAAGATCGGTCGAAGCAATACTCTTATTGTCATGCTCCTTTTTCAGTCCGTATTAATGTTTGCAGCCATTCCTATTATGGGTTCTGAAACCATAAATGCCGTTTTTCTGGTACTGCTGACCACGTTTATTGGTTTTAACTATGGGACAAACCTGTCACTTTTCCCTTCCTATACTAAGGATCTGTGGGGATTAAAAAACTTTGGCATTAACTACGGCATTATTTTTACTGCCTGGGGTGTAGGTGGATTCGTAATGGGTAGGATGTCCCAGATGTTGAAAGCAAGTACAAGCTCGTTTAGTTCTTCGTTTATGACAGCAGGGATATTCCTTGTCATTGGTGCTGCCCTCACTTTTGTATTGAAAGCACGTTTAGCCAAACAAGGCCTTACTCAAAAGCGAGTTGCTTAAATTATCTGTAAAGGATATAAAGTTACTTTGTAACTACTCAGGTTCATCACCTATCTCAAGAATTATGAAGAGCGAAAAGCGACCAACCGTGAACCCAGAACCGTGAACCCAGAACCTGAATAGTTACAAGATGTTTAACATTAACCCAATATTTTAAAAAGGAGGAGAAAGATATGGCTGGAAGCACGTACAAGATAATTGAACTGGTAGGAACAAGTGATGAATCATGGGAAGAAGCCGCCAGGACCGCAATTGAAACTGCGGGAAAAACTCTTAAGGAGTTGAGAATTGCCGAAGTCACCAAACTGGATGTGACTGTCGAAAATGGCACGATAAAGAATTACCGGGCAAGACTCAATGTGTCGTTTAAGGTTATCGCGTAAGTGAAAGGTTAGATTCAAGCCTCTGATATTTTTGACTTTTTAGCGTGGGTTGAGCGATTTTGATCTGTTGGGTTTCGCTAATTCCGTGTAGTTTGCCTAACATGGGAAATCAGCAAGATAAGGTTAAAGCAGTGAAACCCACCATCCTTTTGTCGCTCAACCCAACCTACAAGAAGCCGCAAAATTATTTAATTGCACAGGCGCATATGGTTTGATCTGATGCGAGTGTAGCTATTTTGGCCAGCGTGGGTTTGCAATGTCAGTGTTTATCCCTTAAGTCAAAGCTTATGCCCCCTGGAGAAAGTGTTAGGGGAGAGGGATTGAATGAATCATGCTTGGGAAAACTAAAATTCTTTTAGTTGACGATGAGAAACGGTTCAGGGAGACGTGGCATCGGCTCCTAACCGGCAGGGGTTATGGCGTGATCACTGCTGGAAACGGTCAAATAGCCCTGGATATCCTCTCCAAGAGTCGGGTTGACGTTATCATTCTTGACCTGAAAATGCCGGTCATGAGCGGAGAAGAGGCCCTTGAGGTTATAAATATAGAATATCCAACGATACCGGTTATTATAATTACTGGCCATGGCACAGTTGATTCGGCTGTTGAGTGTATGAAAAAAGGCGCCTACGATTTTATTGTCAAACCCTTTGAGGTTGATCAACTTTTGCTTGCCATCCAAAGGGCCGAGGGCAAAAAGAAACTCGAGCAGAAGGCCAAGCAGACTCAGGACGAGTTGATACGAACGCTTTTTAATTTCAATACTGAAAAGAAACGACTGAAAACCATTATCAACTGCTTGGCCGATGGGGTCATGGTGACAAATCGAAATCTCGAAGTGATCCTCCATAATCCTGTACTGATGCGACTGCTGGAAATATCGGAGAAATTAGAAAATCCTTTTCCCGTCACCAAAATTATAACGGATGATTCCCTCATCGAAACACTTAAAAAAATCCTAAGTGAGGGGTTCCCAGAGAACGAATTGATTTCTCAGGAAATCCGTGCGGGAAAGAGTGTTCTGAGGGCAATTTCGGCGCCATCCCTAGGACCGAGCAGAAACGTATTTTGGAGTGTCGCAGGAACCGTGACAATTTTCGAAGACATTACAGCCTTCAAACAGCTTGATCAGATGAAGACAGACTTTGTCAATATGGTGGCCCATGAGCTTCGCAGTCCACTTGTGGCAATCAAACAGCAAAACAATGTGCTTTTGGAAGGTTTATGTGGGCCTCTTGGGGAAAAACAACTTGAATTCGTAAGCAGGGGGTCAAACAAGATAGATGGCCTCTTGGGACTTATTAACGACCTTCTCGATGTGGCCAAAATAGAGGCTGGTAAATATGTCCAGCGCCGTGTCCCCACCGATATTGGTAAGATTATAGAAGAGACCGTCGCCCTGATGGAGCCAAGGGCCACGGAAAAAGGCATTGCTCTCACTTTTTCTTTAAAGGATCTAAAGCCGGTTCAGGCTGATCCAAAAAATATCGAAGAAATTTTCAATAACCTAATCAGTAATGCCATAAATTATTCGCCCGAAGGAGGCAATGTGACTGTTACTGCACAGGGGTTGGGCGAATATATGGAGATCAAGGTGGAGGACACTGGCGTAGGTATTTCCCCCGAAGAGCTTCCCAAGATTTTTGATAAATTTTACCGGGTCAAACACCCGAAGACCCGTCAGGTCACGGGAACCGGACTGGGCCTTGCCATTGTTAAGGGGATTGTTGATGCCCACCAAGGTACCATTGGCGTAGAAAGTGTTGTCGATAAAGGCACAACCTTTAGAATTCTTCTCCCTGTGATCATGGAATAGTTGAAGTAGATCATTCTTATAACTCAACTCATTCCTCCAGTATCAAGCATCCAGTATCCAGAATTACGTGAAGCCTTTTCTATTTCAGCCGGAGCTTCGCTAGAATAAGCGTTTGTCGGCCCTATTAACACTTGTTAAGTTCTGGAGAATAACATGAAATCAAGCAATTACGAGTTGACAATAAAAATTGACAATTCCTATAATGAATGGCAGCCTTTATGCTGGTTTTTAATATCCAAATCTTGACGTAAGAGCAAACTTTTCTAATGATTTTGAAATCGTTTTTATCTAAGGATGCCCTTGGTAATACTTTTCTGGAAGGTGAGACGGCTTTTCATGCATGAAATGTCCATCGCACAGAACCTCATCGAAATCATCAAAGATGAGATGATCAGGCACGATGCAAAGGCCCTTAAATCAGCGCTACTTCATGTCGGGCAATTGACGGCCATTGTCCCTGAGTCCCTTTCTTTTTGTTTTGAAGTAATGACCTCGGGTACGGAAATGGAAGGGGCAGAGTTGATCATTGAGATTATTCCGCTTAAGGCAATGTGCCGAGAGTGTGAAAAAACATTTGAAGTACAGGATTATGCCTTTGAGTGCCCTTATTGCGGCAGTTCTGATATCGAGACCGTTGCAGGACAGGACCTATCGATTGTGGAAATGGAAGTAAATTGATGGCAGTATCAAAAGGATGAGGAGCTGCCTTATGAAGATATCGGTGATCAAGAACATACTGGAAGCCAACGACCGGATCGCTCAGGAGAACAGGACAATCTTTGATGAAAAGGGTTTAATGGTAATTAACCTTATGAGTTCTCCGGGGGCAGGAAAGACCTGCCTGCTCGAAAAAACCGTCGATGCTTTAAAAGATGATTTAAGGATCGGGGTCATTGAAGGAGATGTCCAGTCCTCTCAAGATGCAGAGCGGATTGCAAAAAGTGGAATTCCTGTGGTTCAGATTAATACGGGCGGCGCATGCCATCTGGACGGAAATATGATCAGGGATACCTTTCAGGAGTTCAACTTTGATGCCCTTGATCTGCTTGTGGTAGAAAATGTGGGGAACCTGGTCTGTCCTGCAGAGTTCAAGGTCGGAGAGGATTTCAAGGCAATGATTCTTAGTGTAACGGAAGGAGATGATAAGCCAGCCAAATATCCGCTCATGTTCCATGAATCAAAGGTGTTACTGATCAACAAAATTGACCTCCTACCTTATGTGGACTGCAGTATCGAGAAGATAAGGGAGGAAGCATTGAAGATTAACCCCCACATGATCATGTTCGAAATCTCCTGTAAGACTGGAGAAGGACTGGAAGCCTGGTACGCTTGGCTTAAACAAGAGACAAAAAGCCGGAGATCGGCTTGACAGGAATATCAATATATCGAAGTGGCTTTTGAAATATGTAAACGAGGTGTTTACAGTACTCAAAGATGTATGTAAACAAAAGGTTTACAGTTTACATGCTTTTCGACAGGCTTCTTTTCCACTATTTCTAAAAGTCTGCCTTTTGCTTTTATAATTCGACTACTTGCGAGCAGTTAGCCCAATATATCCGTTACTTTTGTTTAGGAATGATAATTGCAATTTATTGTGGGAAAGAGATAGCAATAGTGGGGAAAAATCTTTTGTAATACTGCTCAATAAGTTGAACCGTTTGTTGACCGCTTAGCCTCTCTACCCAAGGAAGAGTGTGGAGGGGCCAACAAATAAGTTACCACCCCCACCCTGCCTTCCCCCTTCAAGAGGGAGGGTTTGGGAGGGGGTGAAAAAAGGAAATGCCTAAGCAATCAAGTTAAAGGGAGGGACATACGGTGTTACAGAAAAGATCATTAGATTTAGAGATGCCAGAAGACCAGGAATTTACTTCAGAGGAATTGGCCACTGTAGACACCATCATAGAACAGCATAAGTCAAGACCGGGATCGCTCATCCCTGTGCTCGAAGAGATTCAGGAGGCCATCGGATATCTTCCCAAGTCTATCCAGAGAAAAGTATCTTACGGTCTCAGAATACCTCTGAGCGAGGTATATGCCGTTGTTACATTCTATTCTTTTTTTACTATGGTGCCCAAAGGAAGGCACATCATAAGGTGTTGCCTTGGAACAGCCTGCTATGTGAGAGGGAGCAAAAAGAATATGGAAAAGCTTGTCGAAACCCTCAAGGTGAATCCTGGAGAGACTACTGAGGATAGACGCTTTTCCCTGGAAACGGTCAGGTGTCTTGGGGCCTGCGGTTTAGCACCGGTCATGATGGTGGATGATGATACTTTTCGTCAGGTAAAGCCGTTTAAGATATCTGAGATATTAGAAGCTTATGATTAATGGAGGAGTATACCTATGCCGCAACTGAAAATAGAAGATTTATACAGAATTAAAGGCGAGGTTCTCAGATCATCGGTTTTGGAGCCCGGAAAGGCAAGTGCCCGAATTACAGTGCATATGGGCACGTGTGGGATTGCATCTGGTGCAGATAAGCTATTGAAGATACTCAATGAAGAATTAGAATCTTCTGGAAGAAAAGACATCGTCATAACCACATCAGGCTGTGCAGGTATCTGCAACCGGGAACCACTCATCACAATAGAAAGGGTGGGAGAAGAACCGATAAAATATGCACAGGTAAGTGAAGAAAAGGTACGACAGATCTTTCAGGGACATGTCCTTGGCGGGGAGATAAATCCCGAGTGGGTATTCGCCAGAGGGTGGGAACAAGCGGAGATGGATTTTGAGGGCCCTTCGTTTCCTGTAACTGAGCGTACATCTCACATCCGAGAGATTCCTTTCTTTGGCATGCAAAGTCTGCGTGTAATGAGAAACCGTGGTTTAATTCAGGCAGAAAAGATTGATGAGTACATTGGCAGAGATGGGTACTTTGGAGCTGCAAAGGCCTTATACCAGATGGAACCTGATGAAATTATCCAAGAGGTAAAGCTGTCAGGTGTCAGAGGGCGAGGTGGTGCTGGATTCCCTACGGGTATGAAGTGGGAGTTTGCAGCAAGGTCCAGTGGTGAGGTCAAATATGTCCTCTGTAATGCCGATGAAGGGGATCCAGGAGCCTTTATGGATCGATGTGTGCTGGAATCAGATCCTCACGCGGTATTGGAGGGAATGGTCATCGCAGCCAAGGCCATCGGGGCTCATCAGGGTTATATCTACTGCCGGGCTGAATATCCGCTTGCGGTCAGGATGTTGAACCTTGCGATCCGTCAGGCGAGAGACTATGGGCTCCTTGGAAAGGATATCTTTGGATTGGGGTTTGATTTCGATGTTGAAGTCTATCGGGGGGCAGGGGCATTTGTATGCGGAGAAGAAACAGCTCTTATGACCTCTATTGAGGGGAAACGGGGAACACCCAGGCCCAGGCCTCCGTTTCCTGCTCTCCAGGGGCTCTGGAAAAAGCCTACAATCTTAAACAACGTGGAGACCCTGGCAAATATTGCACAAATAGTTTTGAAAGGTGGAAAATCCTATGCAAGCATTGGCACCCAGAGAAGTAAGGGTACAAAGGTCTTTGCTCTGACAGGCGACGTAAAAAACGTAGGGCTTGTAGAGGTGCCTATGGGGACGTCTATCGGGGATATAATCTTTGACATAGGAGGGGGCATCCAAGAAGGGAAAAAGTTTAAGGCTGTTCAGTTAGGCGGTCCTTCCGGAGGATGTATACCCGTTGCACACTTGAATGCGCCGGTGGATTATGAATCCATTACCCAATTAGGGGCCATTATGGGTTCAGGTGGTATGATCGTTATGGATGAAGATAAGTGCATGGTGGATGTGGCGCGGTTTTTCATGGAATTTTGCAGAGACGAATCATGCGGAAAATGTACCCCCTGTCGGGTAGGCACGGAGAAGATGCTGGAAATATTGACCAGGATTTGTGAAGGGGATGGAAGGGAAGGCGATATTGAAACCTTAGAAAAATGGGCGAATATCATCAAGAATGCGGCCCTGTGCGGCCTTGGCCAGACAGCTCCAAATCCGGTGCTCTCAACCCTCCGCTACTTCCGGGATGAATACGAGGCCCACATCCGTGAAAAACGTTGCCCTGCTGCCGTCTGTTCCGCCCTTTTTAAATCAGCTTGCCAGCACACCTGTCCCATAGAAATGGATATTCCAAGTTATATTGCCTTGATAAAAGCCGGACGATTGGAGGATGCATATAAAGTTCTCCTCAAGACCAATCCATTTCCCAGTGTTTGTGGAAGAATATGTGACCATAAGTGCGAATCGAAATGCAGGCGAAGCACCCTCGATGAGCCTGTTAATATAAAGTATCTTAAGCGATTCATCACCGATAATGCAGCAAGGCCTCCTGTGGAACCGGCACCGGTTACTCAAAAAGAAAAAGTGGCTATTATAGGTGCCGGCCCTTCCGGCATGACAGCGGCCAAAGACCTTGCATTACGGGGTTACGCTGTCAAGGTTTTTGATGAATTTCCGGAACCCGGAGGTATGCTTCGTTGGGGGATACCGGAATATCGTTTACCAAGAGATATTATTAAAAATGAGATTCAGGATATCCTAGATCAGGGAATAGAACTTCAGTGCAACACCCGCGTGGGCAGGGATGTGTCATGGGAGGATATAAGAAAGGATTTTGATGCAATTTACGTGGCTACCGGTACCCAACGAACCGCCGGAATTAAGACTGAAGGAAAAGACCTGGAAGGTGTAACCGGGGCCGTTGAGTTCTTGAGAGATCTAAACTTGGGGGGAAAACCTTATGTAGGGAAGCGCGTGGCA
>JAUWMY010000025.1 GCA_030612945.1 Desulfobacteraceae bacterium | reverse complement strand
AGGATTGTTCAATTCAATATTCTCATAACAAGCTAAAATAATACGTAATTCCTGAATCCATAAATTCCTAAATCCATGTAAAAAGGACTTTTTACATGGGCATCAACTTTAGATCACTTTAGGCACTTTAGACACTTCCCCGCTTCAAGCGGGATAAATAGGCACTTCTTCTTCACAACCGTATCCTCGGATCAACCACAAGGTAGAGGAGATCGGAAATAAAGGTGCCTGCCAGCACAAGCACAGCGGAAACGAAGTTCACCGTCAGTATAATAGGATAATCCCGTGCCAGGATGGCCTCATAGGCCATTCTGCCCATACCGGGCCATGAAAAGATGGATTCAATTATGACTGATCCGCCTATGAGACCCGGCAGGATAAGGCCAAACATGGTCACAAAGGGCAGCAGGGCATTACGCAGGGCATGCTTGTAATGGACCTGTTCTGCAGGGAGGCCCTTGGCCCTGGCAGTCCTTACATAGTCCTGCCCCTCCACCTCCAGCATCTGGCTGCGGACATATCTTGAGAGGATCGCAATCCCTCCCGTAGCTCCCAGCACAGAGGGGAGTAGCAGGTGCCACACCCGGTCCATGGCCATGCGGAACCATGTTGCATCCCCAAGACCGAATGTCTCCATACCTATTACCGGGACGTGGAAACGGGTAACTACGAAGATGATCAGTATATAGGCAAAAAAGAACCCCGGGATAGAGATTAAAAGATATGAGAAAAAGGTCGCCGAGCGGTCATAAACTCCACCCCGGAAAATGGCAGAGCGAATTCCGATGGGAAAAGAGAGGGTCCAGGTTAGAATGGTGCCCACGATAAAAAGAGGGAGACTGTTGAGAAATCGCTCCCAGATCTTTTTGAGTACCGGCTGGTTATCCTTCCAGGAGACTGTCTTGCCCGTAAAGAGATCTCTATAAAAATAGGTGTACTGGATATGCAGGGGCTTATCCAAGTGGAATTCATTGCGGAAGCGCTCCACCATCTCAGGTGTGAACTTGGGATTAAGGGGGTCCACCTGACTGGGTTCACCCGGCGCCAGATGGATGATCAAGAAAGAAACAATAGAGACAAAGAAAAGGGTAATAATCTTCTGTATAATGCTGCGACCGATGAATGACAACATATGAAGTGCCTATTTATCCCCGCACATAGTGCGGGGGAAGTGTCTAAAGTGAGCTAAAGTGCCTAAAGTTTTATAAAAGGCTTACGCCTAAACTCCGGTATTCCGAATTCCGAATTCCATACCTATCCATCAAGCGCGAAACTGGGTACTTCAATGCGTTTTATCCACTTATTGAAGTAGAAGTAATAATCGCCAGTTTTAATTGGCTTGATCTTTTTATAGGCCGGACTCCCCTTGTTATCGACTTCCTTTATGACGATCCTCTTGTCCAGGATCGCTGTCCATCTATGAACATAAAGAAAGGTATAAGGTTGTTCTACTGCCATAATTTCATGAAACCTGTGGCAGTATTCCACCTGCTTGCCATGATCATATTCTTGCCTTATTTTGATAATAAGATCATCGGCCTCCTTGTTTCTAAAGGCCACAAAATTGAGCTGATGGGGATTCGTCTGACTCGAATGCCAAATCTGGTATAGGTCGGGATCTATACCCATGCTCCATCCCAGGATCAGGGCATCGAAATCGGCCTTATCCACACGCTCCTGAATGAACACCGACCATTCCAGCAAATCAGTCCGGACATCGATGCCTATCTGTTTCCAGGCATCCTGCGCTATGGCCAGTATAGCTTTCCGGATATCATTGCCGCTATTAGTGATAAGTGTAAACTGGAGTCTTTTTCCGTTTTTTCCCAGCCAGCCCCCTTTATTGCGAATCCAGCCAGCTTCTTTAAGAAGCCTGAGCGCCCCCTCGGGATCATAGGGAAGAGGTTGAATGCCAGGATTATAAAAATCGGTCTGCTTTACAAAAGGCCCGGTTATCCGTTCTCCCTGGTTATGGAGTACATATTTTATGATTTTATCTACATCGATTGCCATGCCCAGTGCCCTTCGCACCCTGGGATCATCGAAAGGCTTTCTTCGCATGTTGTATCCGATATAGGTATAACCTAATCGGGTCCCTGAAAAGCTCTGATACCTTGTATCGTTTCCAAGTCGCTCCACCTGATGCGGCGGAATACCCGAGGGCGGATTACCGCCACCGTAGCTGTCAATGCTCCCTGCGTAAAACTCCATTTCCTGGGTTAACCAATCTGGTATTACACGAAAGAAATATCGTTCATAGATGGGCGGGCCCTCCCAGTAGTCATCAAAACGATTCAAAGCGATATACTGATCCGATCTCCACTCCCGAAAAACAAAAGGGCCGCATCCTATTGGATGGCGATTGAAGCCGCTTTGTCGAATGGAAAAGGTGCCGGGATCTTTACCAAGATGAATGGCCTCTTTCTTCAGAGATCTATCATTAAGGATATGCTCTGGGAGGATACCCATGCCCCACGTCCCGAGGGCCGGAGAATATAGCCTTTTATAAACAATGCGAACCGTCAGGGGGTCAATGAACTCCACACGTTTGACCGGTTCATAATCCGCTGTACGGGGAGAGAGGTTCTTTGGGTTCATGATGGCTTCATAGGTAAACTTCACATCATTGGCATCAAATATATGACCGTCATGGAATCTGACGTTGGGCCTTAAATTAAAGATGATTATGGGATTGTGCTCTGTGGCGGGAAGGAGCTCTTCGGCATATTTGGCCAGTTTTTCTCTTTCCACCTGGGGCTCTGTTTTAATGTATGACTCACCACTAAAAGAGGAAAAGTAATTCGCGCCCAGTAGCCTAACAAGATTCCGGAAAAGATCCTGGTTCACTTCAGTCAGGGTCAACTTGATTCTGGAAGGTGTGTTAACCAGGATCTTTACTTCTGTCTCCTTTTTGTTTTTCTTGGGATGTTTTTCACTTCTAATTGTAGAGAACAGGCCTGGAGGGATTATCTCAATCTTTTTAATCGTGTCTAAACAGGCTTTCAGCCCTGGGTTTGAATGGTCATCTTTTTCCTTTGCTTCGTTGATAAAATCCGCGATCTTTTCAGCGCCCACTTTACCCAGGCCCGGCACACTCGATAACTCGTTCACATAAAAATAGGCCTCTTCATAGAGTTCCCAGGAAGTGGCAAGGCGACCTCTAAAACGAAATTCTTCATCAAAGTCAACGAGCCTGTCAAAGACCAGGCCTTCAATTTCGCCGCTGGCCACATCACTCAAGAGGATGGGATTGAGCAGCGCTGCGTCTGCGATAGATGCAGTAATGTACTCCTTGAGTCGGTCGGGGTTTCCACGTGTCTGCTGCTCATAGGTGGGTACCCAGAAGTAGGACTGGAGCAGAAAAAGGATGAGGATGAGGGGCGCAAATATGAGGACACGTCGAATGGTCATTATGGTTGCCAGTTATAAGATGGATTCTGCCTTCAGCTCAAATGCGGCGGCAAGGAGTGCGCGAGTATAAGCGCCTTTGGGGTTTTTGAAAATGTCCTCCGCCGGCCCCTGTTCCACCACATGGCCATTGCGAAGGACGAGAACATAGTGGGCCAGGGCGCGCACAACCCGGAGATCGTGGCTGATGAACAGGTAGGCCAGGTTGTGTCGTCGCTGGAGATCGCGCAACAGCTCAATGATCTGATACTGTACGGACACGTCGAGGGCGGAGGTGGGCTCGTCTAAGATAATGAACCTGGGCTTTAGCACCAGGGCCCGGGCTATGGCAATGCGCTGGCGCTGTCCGCCGGAGAACTCGTGGGGGTAACGGTTCCGCATTTCAGACTCCAGCCCCACTTCTTCGAGCACCCTGTCGATAAGGGCGTGTCGCTCCTCGGGAGAGCTGCCCAGTTTATGCAATTGTAAACCCTCCCCGATGATCCGGCCAACGGAAAGGCGGGGGCTAAGTGATCCGAAAGGATCCTGGAAAACCATCTGCATTTCCTGCCTCAGGGGCCGCAAAGCCCTTGACCGCAAGCCCTGAATTTCTTGTCCCTGAAAATATATTTTTCCTTCGCTTCGCTCGATGCGGATTAAGGCTCGACCTAAAGTCGATTTGCCCGATCCGCTCTCTCCCACCACGCCCAAGGTTTGCCCCTGTCTAACCGTAAATGTGATATCGTCAACCGCCTTCACGTAGCCCACGGTCCGACGAATAATGCCCTTTTTGATAGGAAACCAGACTTTCAAGCTCTCTGCCCCCACCAAAGTCGGGGCATTATCGGGTACAGTTTCGGGTTGTCCTTTGGGCTTTAATCCAAGAAGCTGCTTGGTGTAAATATGGGTTGGCCGTTCGAAGATGTCTTCCACCGGGCCTTGCTCTACGATTTCCCCCTGATGCATCACGGCTACCCGGTCGACCGTCCGACGCACCACTTCAAGGTCGTGAGTGATAAGAAGCAGCGACATACCAAGCTTCTCCTTTAGAGCCTTTAAGAGTTCCAGGACCTGGGCCTGGATTGTAACATCGAGAGCGGTGGTAGGTTCATCGGCAATGAGCAAGTCAGGCTTGTTAGCCAGGGCCATGGCGATCATTATCCGCTGCTGTTGACCGCCGGAAAATTCATGGGGCAGTGAAGTGAGGCGGTCAATTGCCTCTGGTAGATCCACCAGGCGGAGCAGTTCGATGACTCTTTCCTTAGCCTCTTTTCGACCCATGTCCTGGTGGACGAACAGCACCTCACTGATTTGCCGCTCTATGCTGTGCAGAGGATTCAGTGAACTGAGGGGCTCCTGGAAAATCATGGCTATGTGGTTACCGCGAATACTGCGGAGGATAGTTTCCGTCGCGCCCAGGAGTTCTGCTCCTTCAGGGACTTGGTCGGTGGGGCTCCCCCCCCCAAAGCGTATGCTTCCACCGGGATGATGGGCAAGGGGGTAAGGCAATAGCTGGAGGATGGAAAGGGCTGTCACCGACTTGCCCGAACCACTCTCTCCCACGAGCCCGAGGGTTTCGCCTTTGTATATATCGAACGAAACGCTGCGCACGGCCTTCACCTCGTCCGGGCCCGTGCCAAAGGACGCCGACAGGTCCTTGATTTGCAGTAGAGGGCGTTCATCATTCATATTGTTCATGCTACCTTTCCGTCTTTCGTGGATCGAATGCATCTCTAACCGCTTCCCCGATAAAAATAAGGAGGCTCAACATCACGGCAAGCACCATAAAAGTCGTGATTCCCAGCCATGGCGCCTGTAGATTGGCCTTACCCTGGTTTAGGAGTTCACCCAGAGATGGGGACCCGGGCGGAAGCCCGAAACCCAGGAAGTCCAGGGCTGTCAGGGTGGTAATTGAGCCGTTAAGGATGAACGGGAGAAAAGTAAGCGCTGCCACCATGGCGTTGGGCAGGATATGCCTAAACATGATCATGGTGTCGCTGACCCCAAGGGCTTTGGCGGCTCGCACATAGTCAAAGTTTCGCACCCGGAGAAACTCGGCCCTTACCACTCCCACTAGCGCCATCCAGCTAAAAAGCAGCATCAGGCCCAGAAGCCACCAGAAGTTAGGCTCTACCACACTGGCCAGGATGATAAGGAGGTACAGGATCGGGAGGCCCTGCCACACCTCGATGAAACGCTGGAACAAAAGGTCCACCCAGCCGCCGAAATATCCCTGCACAGCCCCGGCCATGACCCCGACAATGGAGCTGAGCAGCGTCAGGATCAGACCGAATAAGACTGAGATCCTAAAGCCGTAAATCAGCCGGGCCACCACATCGCGGCCCTGATCGTCGGTGCCAAGCCAGTTATCTCTCGAAGGTGGCGCTGGTGCCGGCACAGGCAGGTTGTAGTTAATGGTGTCATAGCTGTAAGGAACGATAGTGAAAACCATCCATCCTTTTGCCCGGATAAGCTCAGCTACCTCAGGATCACGGTAGTCAGCCTCGGTGGGAAGAAATCCGCCGAACACCGTTTCGGGGTACTCATAAAAGATCGGAAAGTAGAACTTGCTGTCGTAGCGAACGAGCAGGGGTTTATCATTGGCAACGAACTCTGCAAACAGTGTGATGGTAAACAGGCCCAAAAAGATCCACAGGGACCAGAAGCCCCGGCGGTTGGAGCGGAAGTTCATGAGCCTTCGCCGGGTGAGAGGGGAAATTTTGAGACCGGGGAATCTTTCGGTCACCGATCAGCCCTCCTGACTTTCGAAAGTGATCCGGGGGTCGACCATGTGATACGTAAGGTCGCCAACCAAGTTGAGCAGCAGTCCCAGAAGGGTGAAGAAATAAAGGGTTCCAAACATGACAGGGTAATCACGGTTCACAGCCGCTTCGAACCCCAGAAGCCCCAGCCCGTCTAAGGAAAATATGATCTCGGTGAGCAGTGATCCGGTAAACAGGGCCCCCACAAAGACGCTCGGGAAGCCGGCGATCACGATTAGCATGGCGTTACGAAAGACATGTCCATACAACACCCGATGTTCGGTTATGCCTTTGGAGCGGGCGGTGACCACGTACTGCTTGTGGATCTCTTCGAGAAAAGAATTCTTGGTAAGCATAGTGAGCCCGGCAAACCCTCCGATCACCATAGAAAGGACCGGCAGGGCGATGTGCCATAAGTAGTCGATGATACGCGCTGGCCAGCTCAATTCGGCCCAGTTCGCTGACACGAGACCACGCAGGGGGAACCAGTCGAAGTAACTTCCACCGGCAAACAGCACAATAAGGAGGATAGCAAACAGGAAGCCGGGAATAGCGTTGCCCAGGACCACCAGGCTGCTGGACCATACGTCGAACCGGGAGCCATCGCGTACAGCCTTTCTGATGCCCAGGGGAATGGAGATCAGGTAGACAAGGAAAGTGGTCCAGAGACCCAAAGAAATAGAAACCGGCATCTTGTCGATGACCAGGCTCATGACGCTCCGGTCACGGAAGTAGCTATCGCCAAAATCGAATAGCAGGTAGGTGCAAATCATCATAAAAAAGCGTTTATAGGCCGGTTTGTCGAAGCCGAATTGACGCTCGATTTCCTTGATGATTTCAGGGTCCAGGCCTCGCGCCCCCCGGTACTTGCTGGGCATATCACCTGTCATGGTGGGACCCTGTTTGCCTCTGCTAGTGCTCACATCACCCTGATCGGCCCCACTCACACGGGCGGTGGCCTCTGATACAGTGCCTTTAATGCGAGCAATCATCTGCTCGACAGGACCGCCGGGAGCCGCCTGAATAACAAGGAAATTAACCACCATGATGCCGAAAAGGGTTGGCACAATGAGAAACAGACGGCGGATAATATAAGCAAACATGGGCGTTGAGTGCTCCTATTTTTCTAAGTTCTCAATAAATTCGGGTTTGTTTCTTGTAGGGTGGGGTTTTATACCCCGCCAATAACGGTGGCATATAAAATGCCGCCCTACACCAGCGGATTTGCCCTAACTTTTTGAGAAGTTACCTATTTTTCTTTGAGAGACGCCTTTTTCCCCTTAAGCGCCGCTTCCTTCCGGGCATCAATCCACCACGTGTAAAATCCGAGGGCATATTTCGGTGTGACTTTGGGCCGGCCAAATTTATCCCAGTAAGCGACACGGAAGATCCGAAGGTGCCAGTGTGGGATAACATAATGCCCCCGAAGCAAAATCCGGTCAAGAGCGCGCGTGCGGTGCACCAGGCTCTCCCTGTCAGGAGATGCAATAATGAGTTCGATCAGGGCATCCACAGCCGGGTCTTTTATCCCGATAGTATTGCGGCTACCCGTCTCGTCAGCAACAGCCGATCCCCAGAAGTCCCTCTGCTCATTGCCGGGCGAGAGGGACTGAGCGAATACGCCCACGATCATGTCAAAATCGAATTCTTCCACACGCTTCTGAAACTGGGCTGTATCAACGGTCCGGACCCGGACATCGATCCCCAGGCGTTTCAGGTTCTTTGCAAAAGGCAGGGAAATCCGCTCCCATGAAGGGGAATTAAGAAGGATCTCAAACGTGAATGATTTGTCGGTTTTTTCGTTGACCAGCTTTCGGTTTTTAATGGCCCAACCGGCCTCGTTGAGGAGCTTGAAGGCCTTTCGCAGGTTTGCCCGGATGTTACCCTTTCCGTCTGTAACGGGTGGGCAGTATTCTCTGATGAATACCTCTTTTGGAAGTTTATCACGGAAGGGTTCGAGGATCTTGATCTCCTCAGGGCCTGGCAGCCCTCTTGAGGCAAGTTCACTGTTGGAGAAGAAGCTTTTGGTTCGGGCGTACTGACCGAAAAAAAGGTTCCGGTTGGTCCACTCGAAATCGAACGCATAGTTCAGTGCCTCACGAACACGACGATCTCGAAAATAGGGACGGCGGATATTGAAGATAAATCCCTGCATGCCGGTGGGCTGTTCGTGAGGGATGCCCTCCTTTTTGATGAGGCCTTTCCGAACCGCTGGCACGTTGTATGCCGTGGCCCAGTTTTTTGCAATGTTTTCCTGGCGAAAATCGTACTCACCGGCTTTAAATGCCTGGAGAGCCACCGTGGAGTCCCGGTAGTAATCGTAATGAATTAAGTCAAAATTATAGCGCCCTCTGTTTACAGGCAGATCCCTACCCCAGTAGTCAGCCACCCGGGCGTAGGTAATAGTTCGACCCGGATCAAAGGACTTAATCCTGTATGGCCCGCTTCCCGGTGGGGGGGACAGGGTCGTCTTCTTGAAGTCTCTTTCTTCCCAGTAATGCTTCGGGAGGATGGGCATCTGGCCAATGATGAGTGGTAGTTCCCGGTTTTCGCCACCTGAAAAAGTGAATTTCACCTTTTGATCCCCGGTCTTCTCGGCCCTAATCACACTGCCATAGTAAGCCCGGTAGAAAGGGTGCCCCTCTGCCTTGAGAGTTTTTAAACTAAAGATTACGTCTTCGACAGTAACGGGCCTGCCGTCGTGCCATTGGGCTTCCTTTCTAAGGGTAAAGGCTACCCACGAGCGGTCTTCCGGCATCTCGATGCTTTTTGCAAGCAGCCCGTACTCCGTAAACGCCTCGTCATTCGAGGCAGTGAGGAGGGAATCATAAAGACCGCCTAAGCCAACCGCAGGGACGCCCCTCAGTGTGAGGTGGTTAAGCGTGTCAAAGGTGCCAATGGCATGGAGACGAACTGAACCTCCCCTGGGGGCGTTCGGGTTTACGTAATCGAAATGATCGAAGTCCCTTTCGTACTTGGGGAGCCCGTGCATGGCCAGGGCGTGGACCGGGGCAGCACTCTTCTCCCCATAAGCCCCGTGCGTGTAGAGAAACAGAAGTGCCAGGGCCAGCGAAACCACAATAATTTTCACATTTCTCATTTTTTCCATCCTATGGGATAAATTGTCACTTCTCAGTCCGGGCATTCCGGCTGCTTCCACCTTTTGCAAAGCGGGATTTAGCCTCACCTCACCGCACCGCAAGCGGTATCTTCGAGCGGCGGGGTCGCAGGTTTCATCAGTTAACCTTGAACCCCTGGCCCAGACCCGTAAAAAAGCCCAAATTTGTTTTTCTTGCGCCAGTAACTATTTGATATTCCAATATATAAAATATTTTTTTGTGTATTTTGTGCCTTTTTGCGGCTATATTAACTTTGATGAACTCGTAAAAAGTCGAAAAACACCATTTTTTGTCATTCCGGCGAAAGCCGGAATCCAGTTTTTTCAATTAGTTGCAGAGTTTCTGGACTCCGGTTTTCACCGGAGTGACGACTTTTTGCGAAACCATCAACTTTGAACCGTGAACCCTTGAACTTTGAACCTGAGTTACGATTTTTCTAATACAGCCTGGACTTATGAGAACTTACACAAAAAATGGTTTCCCGTCAATTCCACAAACATCGAACATCCAGAAACCAGTCCCTCCTCGCCGGGACTACGCTTCAAGCAATAAAGTCAATAGACGCACATAAACTCGTCGGTTTCCCCGTTCCGGGATAGGAAGGCGAAACTTCGCTAATAGGGGGGAGAGGGGAGATTTTGAAATCAAAGCACATCATATTGAAATCGTTAGATGCTAAAATCAATAAAATATTGACATAGGCAATACCATTAGTTATACTATTAGTATTCAATGGAGGTATAATAATATGGCGACTATTAAGACAGCTATATCAATTGAAAAACCAATTTTTGAACAAATGAATATACTTGCAAAAGATTTAAACATTTCAAGAAGTCGTCTATTTGCATTGGCCGCTCAAGAATTTATAAAGCGTCACAAAAATATTAAGCTTCTTCAATCACTTAATGAGGCATACGATGATTTGCCTGAATCCGAACCCATAGTGTCCAAGATGCGCCCGCGTCATTACAAAATGGTGAAAGAGCAATGGTAATCAACCAGGGCGATATATTTTGGATAGAATTCATGGAACCATTAGAGTCTGAACCTGCCTATCGTCATCCCCATGTTGTCATTCAAAACAATCTTTTCAATCGAAGCCGCATCAATACTGTTGTAGTCTGCACGTTAACATCAAACCTTCAGAGATCTAACGCACCCGGTAATGTGACATTGAGCAAAGGTGAGGCCAATTTACCTAAAAAAAGTGTTGTGAATATTTCTCAAGTCTTCACTGTGAATAAAAGCGATTTGTCCGAGAAAATCGGAACGTTGTCTAAAGAACGTATTTCCCAAATTTTAACTGGCATCAGACTTCTTACTGAGCCAAGAGAAGTTGATTGGGGCAAATAGATTGCACCCAACAAGACATTTCAGTTGGATGGGCAGGGCCTTGCCATTAATAAATTTTCTCGTTTTTTACCTTTTATGGCATCCGGGAAAGCCTTTGATGCCTTGCCCACCACTGAAATTTGTGCTATGCCCGTAATGAAATTTCCGCTTGACATATTACGCCTTGCGTAATACCTTTTAAGTATGATTAAATCATTTGCTTGCCGAGATACTGAAAAACTATTTAATGATCAACGGGTACGCCGTTTTCAAGCCTTTGAAAGGCAGGCAAGAAAACGATTAATGGTTCTTCATGCCGCTCCTAGCATAGAAGCGTTGATGCTGAACCCAGGAAACAAATTTCATGCCCTTTCTGGGAATCGAAAAGGACAATATGCTATCAGTATCAATAAGCAGTGGCGCGTATGTTTCGAATGGAATGACGGTAATGCGTACCATGTTGAAATTACAGACTATCACTGAGGTGTCCCTATGAGTACAAAAAAAAATCTTGATCCAATAAAACCAGGTGAAATCCTTCGTGAGGATTTTCTAAAGCCCTTAGACATTAGCATTAACCAGCTTTCTAGGGATCTTTCAGTTCCCCCCAATAGAGTAAGTGAAATTGTGAATGGAAAGAGGTCCATTACTGCTGATACAGCTTTGAGGCTACAGCGGTATTTTGGGGTTGAAGCTCAGTTTTGGCTAAATCTGCAAACTGAATATGATCTGCGAATGATGAAGCGTAAAATTTGGGCGGATATTGAACGACGAGTTATCCCTATTAAAGATACCGGCAATACTTTACAGCATAGCACCGGAGCATAACAACACAATTGAGGCGGATGTGAAGGGGTTATGCCGTATAGAATGAAAGGTGGAAATATAACTGAATGATCGAAAAGGATTTTGACATACCGTTTATCGCTGACCTCGCACTCCGTGAGAAACAGATTCAACAGAACTACCGCCCGGTTATTGCTGTGCATAAATGGTTTGCCCGGCGGCCTGGCACACTGTTTCGCGGCTTGCTTTTGTCTGAATTCTCTGGCAAGCCGCTTCGGGAAGTGTTCTACAAGGCGAACGATCTTTCAGGCCGCCATGTTGCTGATCCATTTATGGGTGGTGGAACACCGATCCTGGAGGCGAACAGGGTCGGGTGCAAAGTCACCGGGTTTGACATAAATCCAATGTCCTATTGGATCGTCAAACAGGAAATCGAGCACCTTGACCTCGATGCCTATAAGGAAGCCGCTGAATCGCTGCGCTCATATCTTGAAAAGGAAATTGGACACCTTTATCGAACAAGATGCACCTTGTGCGGCTCGCATGACGCTCACGTGAAATACTTCCTCTGGGTAAAAACAAAGCCATGCCATAAATGCGGAAAGGATATAGACTTGTTTCCTGGTTACCTCCTTTCTGCTGATTCCCGGCACCCCAAGAACGTCTTTGTCTGTCCGACCGGCGGTGAACTAACAGCGACCAGTGATCGAAATAAGCCTGGTCGTTGCAATCATTGCTCTGCGGAACTGACATTGAACGGATCCGCAAAACGAAGCCGGTGCCGGTGTCCAGTGTGCAATGCTGACAACCATTTCCCTGATGCTGATCTTGGCCCGCCGCGTCACCGTCTTTTTGCACTGGAATACCACTGTCTTAGATGCAAGCCTTCTCATAAGGGCAGATTTTTCAAGAAACCTGATGATCAGGATGTTGCGCAGGTTGCCGCGGCTGAAAGACGATTATCCAGGATGCGCCCAAAGTATGTCCCGGACGATGAGATTCCAAGCGGGGACGAAACAAACCGCTTGCACCGTTGGGGATACAAGCGCTATCGGGAAATGTTCAATGACCGCCAACTTCTCGGCCTGGAACTTTCCGCTCGATTTATATCAAAATTATCTAATGAGCGGGTGAGAAATGCCCTTGCAACCAATCTTTCCGATTTGCTCCGTTACCAGAACATGCTGTGTCGCTATGATACGAGGGCGCTGAAGTCCCTCGACATTTTTTCCGTTCACGGATTTCCGGTCGGGCTAATTCAGTGTGAATCGAATTTCCTTGGGATCATGGAAGAGGGCCGTAACATGTGTGTGGGGAGTGGCGGATGGGCCAATATCATTGAGAAATTCAAAAAAGCGAAATCCTATTGTGATCGCCCGTTTGAAGTGAGGTATCAGGGACGTAAAAAGGAAATAATCGCTATCAACGGAGAATGGATCGGCGACCACTTGAATAGCGTTGATTCCAAACTTACGCGCATGGTTGATATCTCATGTCAGAACGCTGCATCCTCCAAGCTGCCGGACGCCTCACTAGATGCCGTCTTTACTGATCCTCCCTACTTCGACAACATCCAGTATGCGGAGCTGATGGATTTCTGTTACGTCTGGCTTAAAAAATTGGTTGGTCAAAACTCCCAGGCATTTGATGCTGATTCCACTCGGACGCCTAATGAGTTGACCGGCAATGTGGACATGGGCCGAGGGATCGATCATTTCACAGAAGGGCTTTCCGCCGTTTTCCAACGCATGTCGAAGGCATTGAAGCCCGGTGCGCCATTAGCATTCACTTACCACCACAACAATATCCAAGCATACTATTCCGTGGCAGTGGCTATCCTTGATGCGGGGCTGACCTGCTCGGCGTCACTTCCCTGTCCTGCGGAAATGGGGGCCTCAATCCATATAAACGGAACAGGATCATCCATTATCGACACCGTGTTTGTCTGCCGGACAACGGGTGTCATGCGCCAGAAGTGGTTGGCGGATTCCTCGGATGAAGTCGCACGTATCGTTGAAGAAGACTTGGATCACCTTAGGGCCGGGAATGTCAAACCGACTCATGGCGTTATAAGATGCATTGCATACGGGCATCTGATTCGCATAGCAATCTGGTCCCTGC
>JAUWMY010000269.1 GCA_030612945.1 Desulfobacteraceae bacterium | reverse complement strand
AAATCATAAAATCCGATATCCCGGCCATGGTTGATTTTTGGGCGGAATGGTGCGGCCCATGCAAAATGGTATCGCCCGTGGTGGAGGAATTAGCAAAAGAGTATGAAGGCAAGATAAAAATTGCAAGCATGGATGTGGATGGGAATCGTCAAACTCCAGGGAAATTTGGGATCAGGAATATCCCGACACTCATTCTCTTTAAGGGAGGAGAAGTAACTCAGACGATCGTTGGTGCCCATCCCAAGAGCCACCTTGATGAAGAACTGAAAAAACTTCTCTAAGAATGCTTGATACCTTAAACCATTTTTTTTAGTCTGCACCCGGGCCCTGCCATAAGGCAAAAGGCGGGGCTCTTTTTCTATGACTGCAGAGTGTTAATAATATGGAAGATTTGATAATAATAGGAGCAGGGCCTGCCGGGCTAACCGCAGGTCTTTATGCTGCAAGGGCACGCCTTAAGACCCTCATGTTAGAGAAACTTTCTCCAGGGGGACAAGTCCTGATGACCGATTGGGTGGAAAATTACCCAGGCTTTCCGGATGGGATCTCAGGGTTTGAACTCATGGACAAAATGAGACGCCAGGCTGAAAAA
Source organism: Desulfobacteraceae bacterium (assembly GCA_030612945.1). Taxonomy (GTDB): domain Bacteria; phylum Desulfobacterota; class DSM-4660; order Desulfatiglandales; family Desulfatiglandaceae; genus 4484-190-2. Next base: position 4,111 of record JAUWMY010000269.1, on the reverse strand, counting down.
TTTGGGCTTGACATTAAAAGCACGGAGGTTTCCCGGTTGGATGTTTTAAAGGAGAAACAAATCCTCGCCACCGATAACGGAAACCTGGAATCCAAGGCCATAATATTGGCTTGTGGCGCGACTCCCCAGAGACTTGGGATTGAAGGCGAATCTCTTCTGACGGGGAAAGGCGTTTCCTACTGTGCGACCTGTGATGGACCTTTTTATAGGGAGCAAGAGGTTGCCGTCATTGGGGGTGGAGATACTGCCGTGGAGGAAGCCCTTTTTTTGACAAAGTTTGCAAGCAAGATTTATCTCGTGCACCGGCGAGACAAGCTGAGGGCCACAAAATTACTTCAGGAGCGCGCCTGGGAAGAAGAGAAGATAGAGATTATCTGGGATAGTATACCAAAAACGATTGTGGGTGAGGCCGGGGTAGAGGGAATAGATTTGAAAAATGTGAAAACCGGTGAAGAATCACACCTTCCCGTTCAGGGAGTTTTTGTGTTTATCGGTTACAGACCTAATAACGAGCTTGTAAAAGGCGTGCTGGAATGTGATGAACGAGGCTTTGTAGTTACGAGCAACAACATGGAAACCTCTGAGACGGGTATTTTTGCCGCGGGTGATATAACATCAAAGCTGCTCCGCCAGATATCCACAGCCGTTGGTGATGGGGCCACGGCCGCTTTTGCGGCTGAAAGATACCTTGAGAGTCTTAAGTAGTGTCTGAACGAAAACCTTACAACCATATGGAACTTGATAGACCATATTAAAGCGTGCGTCTTACCTCGCATATTTATTGTTACAAGTTCCGGGTTGGGATTTGTTTCAGCGGGGATGAAGGAAGCCAACTAAATTCACTTGTAATGAATAAACCTCATGTTATAGCAGGGTGGATCTTTGCCGGGATTTTCCTGGTTTTTTCTCTTGGCGGTTGTGCCTGGTACGACCGGTTTTTTGGGGAAGACGTAGAGAAATCCCCGGCCGAACTCATGAACGCTGGCATGGAAAACATTGAACGGGGGCGCTATTCAGCAGCAACCGAGGCCTTTCAGAACTTAAAGGACAGGTATCCTTACAGCAAGTTCGCAATCACGGCTGAGATCAAGATGGCCGATACCCTTTACAAAAGGGAGCTTTATGATGAGGCCTTTGACGCTTATGATGAATTTGAAAGGCTACACCCAAAAAATTCAAATATTGCTTATGTCATCTACCAAAAGGGGATGTGCCACTTTTCACAGGTGAGTACCATTGATAGAGATCAATCCAACACGCACGCGGCCAAAGAGCAGTTCGAGCGCCTTGTCAGGAAATTTCCCACAACTGAGTACGCCAACAGAGCGCGCAGGAAAATACGGCAATGTTATATTAGCCTTGCTAATTATGAATTATATGTCGGCCATTACTATTACAAAATGAAAGAATATCGGGCCGCCATGGGTAGATATCGATACCTTCTCGAAAACTATCCGGACCTGGGCCAGTATCACGAAGCGCTTGAATATCTAAGTAAATGCAAGGATAAGCTGGCAGAGGAACAGGAGAATTCGTGATAGCCTAAATCAAACCACACCGTTTCCAATAAGGTCATACAGGCCCTCAAAGGCGTTTTCCAATTCATCCGGCTTGCTTCCTCCACCCTGGGCCATATCTGGCCGACCTCCTCCCTTTCCGCCAACGATATTTGACAATTGCCTGATAATGTCTCCGGCCTTGAATCTATCCGTCAGGTCTTTTGTAACCACACAGGTCAGCATAACCTTTCCTTCTTTTTCGGCTCCGAGCAGGACAATGCCTGAGGCTAACCTGTCCTTTATTCTGTCTGCTGATTCGCGAAGCTCTTTCGGAGAATCGGCCTCCATTTTCCGTGCAATGACCTTGATGCCCCCGATTTCCCTGGCCTCGGAGAGAACATCCCGGGACTTTGTGGAAAGGAGTTTCGATTTCAGGGATTGGATCTCTCTATCTTTTTCCTTATGCTCCTTTAAAAGCCGCTCAACTCGCTCTTCCAATTGATCCGGGACTGCCTTGAGTAGCGAAGCCGCAGTTCTCAAATCTCTTTCTAGTTTCTGGTCATATCTAAGGGCCGCCTCCCCGGTCAGAGCTTCGATCCGGCGCACATTGGCCGCGACCGCACTTTCACTTATGATCCGAAAAAGCCCGATATCACCGGTACGTTTGGTGTGAGTGCCGCCACACAACTCCATGCTGATACCATCCCCAATGGAGACAAGCCTCACTGTTTTACCATATCGCTCTTCAAAAATGGCCATGGCCCCGGTTTTCATTGCCTCTTCTTTGGACATTTCAGTGGTATGAAGTGGCAGGTTTTCGCGGATTTGTTCGTTAACAACACGTTCGACCTCAGCTAACTTTTCCGTAGACACTTGGGTGAAATGGCTAAAATCAAAGCGAAGCCTATCGGGTGCGACCAGAGACCCGGCTTGTTTTACATGGTCACCCAGGTTCTCCCTGAGGGCAGCATGGAGTAAATGGGTGGCAGAGTGGTTCCGGATCGTGGCATTTCTTGTTATCTCATCAACCTGCGCTTTCACCTCGTCACCAACGGAAAGGCTCCCGGCTTCCAGATGCCCTTTGTGAACAACGAGATCCTGATTGAACTTGAGGGTATCTGTTACACGAAATCTCACTTTCCCATCTAATAGCCAGCCAATATCCCCGGCCTGCCCCCCGGCCTTGCCATAGAAAGGCGTTTGGTCCAATACTACCTCAACCCGGCTCCCCTCATGGGTTGAGGTAGTTTCTTTTCCGTCTACCAGCAATGCAGCCACCTTGGCCTTTGAAACAAGGCTTTGATACCCTAAAAAACGACTGGTAAAGCCACGCGCCAAGAGGCCTCGATAGGCCTTTGGGATTTCTTCCTCCCCACTGCCTTTCCATGACTCCTGAGAAAGGGTCCTTTGTCTGGCCATGGCCTTTTCATAACCGGGCAAATCTACAGAGAGGTTTTCATCCCGGGCCACATCCTCCACAATATCCACAGAAAGGCCATATGTATCGTAGAGCTTAAAGGCCACGTCACCGGGAATGGTGTCTCTTCCTTTGGCCTTCAGTTTATTAATCTCTTCATCCAGGACCTTCACGCTGTAATGGAAGGTGTCCGCAAATCGCCTTTCTTCATTACTCACTATCCCTTCAATAAGGCCCTTTGACTGGACAATTTCCCCGTAATCCCTGCCCATCATTTCGATCACTTTGCTGCAAATGATGTGGAGAAAAGCATCTTTCAGGCCAAGGACCTGCCCGAATCGAATAGCCCTTCGGATAATGCGTCTTAAGACATAGCCCCGGCCTTCATTGGAGGGCATGATCCCGTCGCCTATCAGGAATGTGGCTGCTCGGGCATGGTCAGAAATAACGCGGAAGGATACATCCTGTTTATTGTCCTCACCATACCGTTTTTCGCAGAGGTCTTCTGTCCGGGAGATGAGACCTTTAAACAGATCGGTATCGTAATTGGAGGTCACCCCTTGAACCACTGCTGTCAAACGCTCCAGTCCCATGCCCGTGTCGATGTTCGGTTTCGGGAGTGGGGAGAGCTTGCCATCTGCACTCCTATCAAATTGTGTGAATACCAGGTTCCAGATTTCCAGGTAACGATCACAGTCGCACCCTGGCGCGCAATCCGGTCGACCGCAGCTCAAAGACTCGCCCTGGTCAATCAATATCTCAGAGCATGGACCGCATGGACCGGTATCGCCCATGGTCCAGAAATTGTCTTTCTCGCCCAGACGGACGATTCTCTCCGGGGGAATACCTATCTTGCTCTCCCATATTTTGTAAGCCTCGTCATCGTCCCGGTACACGGAGACATATAAGAGGTCTCCGGGCAATTTATAGCCTTCCGTCAAAAGTTCCCATGCCCATTCTATGGCCTCTTCCTTGAAGTAATCCCCGAAGGAAAAATTTCCAAGCATTTCAAAGAAGGTATGGTGCCGAGGCGTATAGCCCACATTTTCAAGATCATTGTGTTTTCCCCCTGCACGTACGCACTTCTGGGAATCAGCCGCTCTGGTGTAGCTTCTTTTCTCCTCTCCAAGAAAGAGCCTCTTGAAAGGCGCCATCCCTGAATTAATAAAAAGCAGGGAGGGATCATCCAGCGGGA
>JAUWMY010000145.1 GCA_030612945.1 Desulfobacteraceae bacterium | reverse complement strand
CAATCATCGCCGATCGTGTAGGTCTCAAGCTGTTTGACTATCATATTACCGAGAGCGGATTCGGCGCTGACATCGGGTTTGAGAAATTCTGGAATGTCAAGTGCCGGAACAGCGGCCTTAAACCCCACGTTTCTGTCCTGACATCCACCATCCGGGCTCTTAAGATGCACGGCGGCGGTCCAAAGGTTGTTGCCGGTCTTCCTCTTGCCGATGAATACACAAAGGAAAACCTGGAGTTGTTGGAAAAGGGCTGCGAGAACATGGTCCATCATATCAACACCATCCGCAAGGCAGGAATTAATCCCGTTGTATGTGTCAATCGCTTCTTTACGGATACCGATGCAGAGGTCGCAGTTGTAAAGAAGGCGGCAGAAGCAGCCGGAGCACGCTGCGCAGAATCCAAACATTGGGAAATGGGCGGAGACGGCGCCATAGAGTTCGCCGAGGCCGTGAAAGAGGCATGTGAGGAGGAGACTAACTTCGAGTTTCTCTATCCCTTAGAGATGAAACTACGCGATCGTGTAGAAAAGATCGCCAAGGAAGTGTACGGAGCAGACGGTGTTTCATGGACCCCTAATGCCGAGGCCAAGGCCAAGATGCTTGAGGGCGATTCCAAGTATGATGACTTCGCCACCATGATGGTGAAGACCCACCTCAGCCTAACCCATGACGTGGCAATCAAGGGTGTGCCAAAGGGTTGGACGCTCCCCATCCAGGACGTGTTGATTTATTCAGGCGCCAAGTTCCTGTGCCCCTGCGCCGGAACCATCAGCCTGATGCCCGGAACCAGTTCCAACCCCGCCTTCAGAAGGGTGGACGTGGATACTGCGACTGGCAAGGTTAGTGGTTTATTCTGATAAAATTGTACAACTAAAAAAAGAGGACTGGCTTTCAGTCCTCTTTTTTTTTGTCTAAGGCAGTTGCAGCCTCCCACACAAGATTTTATAGAGCCCCTTTACGCCGGGCTGGGGCCTATAACGGTGTAGAGTGAGCATCTAAAACAGTCAGAAAAAAGGAACCGTCAGATTTTTTTATCACCTTTAGCCCAAACATTGTGATGGTCTGTGTAAGAGGCCTGCCAAAAAGAAATCCCATCTCACTTAAATCGATGCCCAGCTTTTTTGAGGTAAACGCCCTGATATGATGATCAAATCTTAATATTTCCAGGATTTTCCCAACAGCCTCCTCCCCCTCTTTCTTGATCTGACTTGCACACTTATCAAGCTCACTATAGCTGCATCTCTTATCATGCTCGTTCATGAGGCCCAGGACGATTTTATCACGGATGATGTCCCTTCTGTCCACTTTAGGCCTGGCATAAACCCGCATGAATTCACTCTCATCCCAGCAGGCAAGGGCCTTACACTGAATGGGCCGGTATTCATATATGGTACATGCCTTTGCCTTTTCATCGTAATAGATACATCCCCGGCTTTTTTCCTTTTCCTTTATCTTAATGATCTCTTTATCAGTTACTATCAGCTCACCACGGATGTTGTCCCGTACAAGCTCTCCCAGCCGTATAGTGTATAGATTCCCTCTCTCAATAAACCCGTCATGTAATAAGGAAACATCCGCTATCTGCAAGGTGGGGCTCGATCCGAGGCAGCACTCGCCGCATCGTATACAGTGGGTTCTTTCATTAGTAACTGGTTGTTCCATTTATTACTTCAATCCTGCAACTGCCTGGGCGATGTTGTAACAGAAGTCTCCTATTTTTTCAAAGGCCGTGAGCGTGTCTACAAAAACCAGTCCCGGATCGACCGCGCAGGCAGCGCTTTGGAGGCGCATAATGTGATTGCTTTTCATCTCTTCTCTCATGCGGTCAATGTTATCCTCCAATTCCTGGGCCAGTGCCATAATTTCCTTGTCCTCGGTCCTGATGCCTTCAACAACAACATCCAAAAACCTCCGAACCTCGGTGGATATCAGTCCATGATCGCGTACCGCTCCTTCAGAAAAATACAGATTCTCTTCAATAAGCTCTTCGCTCAATTGTGCAATATTTTCAATGGCGTCGCCAATTCTCTCAAGATTGTTGGCCATCCGCATTAAGGAGGTTATTTCTTTAGACTCTTCTGGACTAATACGTTTCTGGACCACGTGAACGAGAAACTGGGTAATTTCCCTTAAAAGATTGTCGAGATCGTCCTCCCTTTTTCTCCATTTGGATAGCTCTTTGAATTTCCTTTCTTTGAAGGACTTTATAACGTCGTCATACATCACCTGAACAGCCTCACCCATTCTTACAACCTCTGCCCTTGCCTGCCCGATGGCTACCGAAGGCATATCAATGAATTTGGTATCCAGGTACTTGATGTGGTGAAGCTCATCGAGTTCTTCTTCCTCCTTTTTGTGTGGTGTAAGCCAGATGGCCACCTTTACTAAGTACGGTAAGATAAGGAGGAAAAACAGGGCATTGACCACATTGAACATGGTGTGTGAATTGGCAATATACCTGGCAATGTTGGGCTTTTCTCCGCCGATCATAAGATCTGGCGGGCCTGAGCCAAAAAAAGAACTGGTGAGCCAAACTATTAATTTCACAAATAATGGGAAAAAAATAATGATATTGATAACGCCAACCACATTGAAAAGGGTGTGCGCTCTGGCCGTTCGATGCGCGTTAATATTTGCGCCCACACTGGCCAGTTCAGCCGTAATGGTTGTGCCTATATTATCCCCGAGAATTAACGCAACACTGGCTTCAAAGGTCAACAGGCCCTGCATGGCAAGGGCCATGGTGATTCCCACAGTGGCGCTCGAACTTTGAAGAATCATGGTGAGAATACTTCCTACCAGAACACACAACAAAATACCGCCCAAATTATCAGCATTAAATCTCGTAAACAGGTCGATAAACGCTGGATTTTCTTTTAGTGGTCCGAAGCCTGCCTTCATGGTGGCCAGGCCGAAAAAGACCAGGCCAAAACCCAGGAGCACATCTCCTATATATATCCATTTCCTGCGGCCCACAAAAAATTTCAGGAATACCCCCGCAGCAATGGCCGGCAGTGCATAGTTCGTGATCTTGAAGGCGATTAACTGTGCCGTTACGGTAGTCCCGACATTGGCGCCCAGTATGACCCCGATGGCCTGTGTGAGTGTCATTAAACCGGCATCCACAAAGCTCACCAGCATCACTGTGGTGGCGCTTGAACTCTGGATAACGCTTGTGACAATGGCCCCAACGCCACAGCCAACAAAGCGGTTATTGGATACCAGTGCCAGTATCTGGCGCATCTTCTTACCGGCGACTTTTTGAAGCCCCTCCGACATGATCTTCATGCCAAAGAGGAAAAGTCCAAGGCCGCCGAGAGATTGAAAAATGACCCACTTCATGCTTTATAAAAATCCCCTCTCCGAGCCGTAAGCCCTACGAGCCGGAGGCCTCAATCCCCCTTTACAAAAGGGGGGATTGAGTGCTTCCTGATAATCCAGGTAAGAAATTCTGTAACGACGCAACTTCTGTGTGTGTCATTACAATAAGAAAATGACCAGGGTTCGTCAATGTTTTATGGAATAAAAAAAGGGCCATCAATTGAAAAACATAATGGCCCTTTTTTAGTAAAAGAAAGGAGGCCGGGCAAACCCGGTAGAAGACCTAACTGACCTTGAAGATCAAGGCAGCGCCGGTATCCCCTGCGGCGCAGCCAGTCCAGAGACCGTAACCACCGCCAAGCATTACAAGTTCCTCTAATAACTCGGCAATGAGCCTGCCTGCAGTGGGAGCCTGAGGGTGCCCGTAGACCATGGAGGATCCATAGTTGTTCATGTTCATAACATCAAATCCCATCCTCTCGGCCATATTTATATCATTGACAATAAAAGGGTTATGGGTCTTGATGGCTTTCATGTCCTCTATTTTCAGCCCTGCATTTTTAAGTGCCATCTCTGAAGCGGGCACCGGAGCTGCAGCCATGTACCCCCTTTTGGTCCTTGAAAAGCCGTATGAGATAATCTGGATCTCAACGTTGGGGTCTTTACTGAGTTCCTTGGCCTTATCCTGGGTGGTCACTATAAAACCGCAATTTCCGTCAGCAGGATGTGTCTGCGCTCCAAAAGTGATGACACCTCCCGGTTCTACGGGTTTTAGCCTGGCCAGACCTTCGGCAGTGGTGGGTGTGACACCCTCATCCTCTTCCACTAACACCGTCTTCTTTCTGGAGACCTTTACCTCAACCGGAAACATATATCTCTTTTGAAAGGCCCTGTCGTTGGCCAGGGCATCCTGGTACTGTTCGTACCTCTTCAAGGTTACCGTATCGCACTCTTCTTTGGTGATTCCTATTTCTTTTGCCACATTTTCGGCCGTCTGGACCATTTTTAAACCGGCATTAGGATCAGAGTTGAAATTGTCCATCATCCAGTTTTCCGATATAACCTCTGCACCGGGGCCCATGGCGTTTGGCCATATGGTATGGGGGCCGTTGGAACAGCGATCCGACATAAGGGCAAATGCAGTCCCGTAAGTACCTGCCTCTATATTGACTGCACAAAGATGAATACAGGTGGTGGATGTCGTGCAGGCCTGGTTGACCATAAGTGCTGGCAATTCCTTTTCATTATCAACCAACATAGCCGCTGCCCAGGTGTGGCTGTAAAACATGTGGTGCTGTGCGATGGTGATCCCATAGTACATATAGTCAAACATAGTGGGATCAAAGTTGTTTGCCAACAGCCATTTTCTTGCCGTCGTTGCTCCCAATGAGATTGCATTCTCATTGGCCATAGATCCCTGCCAGCGGCTAAACGGACTTGAATAGTAGCCCTTGTACGGTATAAACGCTTTTGTCAACATGTGATTTTTCCTCCAATTGGATTTGCTGTTTTTACTGTCTATTGTTTACTGCCTGCATTTTCAGTCATCACTCCACTTACCGTATTTTTCTCTAAGTATCCTGTGTAAGATTTTTCCTGTGCCTGTTCTGGGCATTTCTTCTTCTTTAATAAAATCAACAGATTTTGGCCTTTTGAACCCTGCAATTTTACCTTTGCAAAAATCCATGAGCTCCTTTGCAAGATCATCGCTCGGCTCATAGCCATCATGCAGAATAACTATGGCCTTTATTGCCTCACCCCACTTATCGTCAGGTATCCCGATAACTGCGACATCTTTGGCCGCCTCATGGGCGCCCATAGTGCCTTCCACCTCAGAAGGATAAACATTTTCCCCCCCGGTTATGATCATGTTTGCCTTCCTGTCCACAAGGGTATAAAAACCGTCTTTATCCCTTCTGGCCATATCTCCGGCAGAAGACCATTCCCCAAAAAATGCCTCTTTGGTTTTCTCAGGCTCTTTCAAGTACTGCTTGAAGAGCATGGGGGTCCTGTAATAAACTTCTCCTACCTCACCATCAGGCACAGGGTTTCTGTCCTCATCGAGCAGCTTGATCCTGTCCGTGCCAAAGATTTCCTTCCCTATAGAGCCAAGTTTTTCAAATTGATATTCCGGCCTCAAGAGGGTTACAAGCCCCCCCTCTGTTGTCCCATAGGCCTCCCAAAGCTCGGCATTCTTGAAATACTCCATGATGGCGAGCTTCAGATCTTTTCTGGCAGGTGCAGAAGAGATAAGCAACTGACGAATAGACGAAACATCAATACTGTTTTTAACATCATCTGGCAGGGCCAGCATCATAATGTAATGGGTCGGGACCAATGAGGTGTAGGTGATCTTATATTTTTCAATAGTTTTCAACAGGTCTTCAGGATCGAAGCTGATCATGTTGTAGACAAATACCGGCGCCGACACCAGGGTATAGGTAAAGGAGTAAAATATGGAATTGATATGGCACATGGGCATGACCAGCATGACTTTATCCGTAGGGAGAACGCCCGTATTAGTATTATTCAAGTAATATTGGGCAACAGTGCTTTCATGTGTCCTCATCACCCCTTTGGGTCTACCAGTGGTCCCTGAGGTGTACATGATGTACCATATATCAGCAGTATCAACCATGATATCCGGCTCATCAGGAGAGGACTTGGCCAGCCAGTCTTCATATCCTATGTATCCATCAGGCACTGGCCCATCCCCCATATAGATATACGCATCTTTGGGAACAGGTAGTTTATCTTTGATGCTGTCAACGAGCTCCACAAAAGGCGCCTCTACAATAAAGGCCTTGCATTCCGAATGGTTGACGATGTACTCAATGTCAGGACCCGCCAATCTGAACATTATAGGCACAACCCATTGCCCGCCCTTTGCACAACCTGCGTAGATATCCATCCATTCACCCCGGTTGTAGGCAAGGACAGCAAAGGTTTCCTTGTCACCCACACCCAGATCCTTCAAACCATTTGCCAGGCGACAGGAACGTTCATTCCAGTCTTTGAAGTTAAACTCGTTGTTCTTATCCTGCCATCCCAGCTTGTCCGGATAATTGATGGCATTCATCTTCAACATATTACCAGCATGCATCCATTTACTTGTCGTCATTTTTTGGCCCTCCTTCTTGTTTGTGTTATTTATTACAAATTTTGTAACTTCTCGATAAGTTCGGGTGGAATTTATCTCTGGCCCAGACCTGATTCGCAATGCATATATTCTATAACTTCAGCTTTGTAAATATTGCAGCGATAATAGCTACGTCCCGGGATGTCGCGCCTCCCGATCCCGTCCCGGTCT
>JAUWMY010000076.1 GCA_030612945.1 Desulfobacteraceae bacterium | reverse complement strand
CGATATGAACATACTAAGGGCGAAAAAACTTAATTTTTTCATGATACTTTCTCCTTAAATATTGTTTTAGTTCAATACATATTTTAGATGCATAATAACACAAACTTTTGCTTTTAGCAATAAAGTAGCGCTAATTTCCCTTGTATGCAGGCTGATAACACAGTAATATTGATGCCCATGTAAAAAGTCCTTTTCACATGGATTTAGGAATTAAGGTATTTAGGAATTACGAATTATTTAAGCGGGTTATGGTTGCGACAACTTGAATAATGCTATAAGTTTTGACTTTTTACGATACCGTCAATATTAATTAATAGTGATTGATCTTTGTGATTCTGGAAGGAGGCTATAATCATCAGGTTTTGGGTTATAACGCCCTGGCATTAATCCAGGGATTGTCCGGGGATTGAAAATGCTATTGAAACGGATCACCTTTATTGTAAATCCAAATTCAGCCAATGGAGCCACTGGCAGGCAGTGGCCAAAAATGCACCTAAAGGCAAAGGATCGATTGGGTTCGTTCGAGGTCCTGATAACCACCGGTCCCGGTGATGCAACCAGGCTTACCCGGCAGGCCGTTCTGTCAGGCGTTGACATAGTGGTCTGCGTTGGTGGGGATGGCACCCTCAACGAGGTAATTAACGGTCTAATGAACGAAAAGGGTTCGCTTGAATCGGAAGTTCTGCTGGGTTATATCCCCCGGGGCACAGGATGTGATTTGGCCAAATCTTTACCTGTTCCCTTAAACCTGGAAAGGGCCTTAGATAATATCCTCAGTTGCAAAAATCGCCAGATAGACCTGGGAAAACTTACGTGCCGGGATCATAGGGGCCTGGAATCATACCGCTATTTTCACAATGTCTTGAGCTTAGGCCTGGGTGGTGAGGTGGACGTCCGCGTCAACAGAACAAGCAATGTATTTGGTGGTTTTTTGTCATTTATGTTGGCAACCCTTATCTCCATTTTACGCTTTGATAAAAAGCGTGTTCACCTCCGTGTGGACGATTTTTTCGATGAGGAAGTCACTATCTGGAATGTGGCTGTTGCCAATGGGCAATATCACGGGGGCGGAATGTGGGTAGCCCCTGGTGCTGCAATAAACGATGGTCTTTTTCAAGTGACAATAATTGGGGACCTGAGCATGCCTGGGGTGTTCTGGAATCTACCCAAGCTATACAATGGGAAAATATATGAGCATCAAAAAATAATAAAGTTGATAGGGCGGCGGGTTGTGGCATCTTCAGCTCAAGTGGTACTTCTGGATATGGACGGAGAACAGCCAGGCCGACTGCCTGTTGTTATTGAAATGGTTCCTTCTGCTCTCAGCATTATTTGTGAATGAGTTTCTCTATGAAACTTTGCGAATTCAGCAAAACCAATCATCTCGCGGTGGCCGGGTTTTTACTGCCGTTTGTGGCCGCTGGAGTGACAGGCCTTCTGATCCTTATTTCCCAAGGCGATTTCAAATCATTTAAGTTTTCAGTTCTATATCTGACCGCTGTACCACTGATCATGTTGACTGGTGTGGTTTCATCTGTAAAATCGATCCCGCTCATTGAAGAAAAGGGGGATAAGGATTATGCCTATTCCGGGTTGACTCTGAATCTCCTTTTCATATTTGTTTATATCACATCCCTGATTTACTTCTTCCTAAACTGATCGGTTCTAGGTTCAGGGTTCCAGGTTCAAGGGTTATTACATCTTGACATGACTTAACAGTACAGTCCAATGCCGGGCTTAGTCTCTTTTACCCATTGGGTGAAAATTATTTGCCGCCTCTATGGAGGCATAACTTTTTTGGATTGAGCCTGTTAGGGCTCATCAACCCGGAACCCCTGGCCCAGACCTGATTTCAAGGATATGGATTCATGGCATATACTTTTAAATACCCAGCGGGTTGATTTCCTGATAACGGCCGTCGCGCCAGGGCGGGCTTGAACGTTGAACCGCTCAACCCAGGTTCTTTTACACCCCATCCAATACCGAACATTCAACCACGCCAAGGCGTGGTTTCTTTTCAGCCGTTTTGATACTCGTAACGAAAATCTTAATTAATTCTTCTGTTTCTTCATCTTTTCCCATTCAACATTTCACGCCATGGCGTGATTGGACGTTCGATGTTCGATGTTCATTTTTTCTTCAGTAATCCTTCCACAGTCTCCCGGTGTAAAAATAACTTAGCGCTTATGGGGAGCGCCCTCCTGCCCTGCCCAATCGCAACCTTCGCATTAAATTATTAGATTATTAAACCTGCAGGGCTCGGCAAAACCACAGAATCCTACCGACTATAGCATCATGTAGTGGTACCTCGCTATATGACCACAACATATTGAGCTCAAATTATAAAAAAAATTAACTGTGCAAGTATCTAATTAATTTGCTTTTTTTCTTGACAAACTACAGAGGGTTACGTATAGTGTCACAAAGTGTCACAAAGTGTCAGGAAGTGTCAAAAAATCTATCATGTTTAGAGGTCGCTCAAGACATACACTGGATGCCAAAGGCCGTTTGGCAATCCCAGCCAGGTTCAAGGAAGAGTTGGACCAGGGGGACAATGATTGTCTGGTTGTCACCAACCATGACGTGTGCCTGTGGGCCTTTGCCAGAGCAGATTGGAGGGTAATCGAGGAGAAGGCCTCGAATCTTCCCCAATTCAGCCGTTCTGCCCATACCTATCTTAGATATTTTATATCAGGTGCCGTGGAATGTCCAATTAAACAGGGAAGAATAACAATCCCTCCGGATTTGAGAGCAATTGCAGGGCTGAAAAAAGAGGTGGTGCTTGTTGGAGAATTGAAAAGGTTTGAGATCTGGGAAAAGGATAGGTGGGAAGAGGAATTTCAGCGGGTTAGAGAGAGTTTCCCGGCGATCAGCGAGTCCCTTTCAGAATTAGGTATTTAAGGGTCCAGACTTGGAATACCTCCATCAACCAGTCCTCGTTCATGAGGTTGTCAAGTATCTTGTTTCTATTCCTGAGGGCACTTATGTGGACGGAACCGTTGGTAACGGGGGTCACAGCCAGGCCATCGGAAAGCGCCTGTCGAAAAAAGGCCAATTAATCTGCCTGGACATGGACCCGGATGCAGTTAGTACATCAAAGAAAAGAATGGCCTTTCTCGGTGACAACGTCCGCATTAAGAAAGCAAACTATGCAGACATGGATAAGGTCCTCGCAGACTTGGGATGCAAGGCAATCGATGGTGTCTTATTAGACCTTGGGATGTCCTCTTACCAGCTTGAAAAATCAGGCAGGGGTTTCAGTTTCAGCAGGAATGAGCCTCTTGATATGAGGATGGACCCTGAAAATGAATTAACAGCACTTCATCTGGTGAATAACTTGGAACCAAGGGATCTGGAACGTATATTTAAGGACTATGGTGAAGAAAGACGGGCTAAACCAATTGCAAAAGCCATAGTCAGGGCACGCCTGAAAAACCCCATTGAAACCTCATATCGCTTGGCGGCTGTGGTTAAATCGGTGTTTTCATCGTCTCATGGTTCCTGGGCCAGACATCCTGCCACCCGGACATTCCAGGCCCTAAGAATAGCAGTCAATCGAGAATTACAAAACCTTGAAACATTCTTAAATAAGATCCCCCCGCTAATGGCGAAGGGAGGGAGGCTGGTTGTTTTATCCTACCATTCTCTTGAAGACAGGCTTGTCAAACAGACAATGGTTAACTGGGAGAGACCATGTACATGTCCGCCGGCATTTCCACGTTGCGTTTGTGGAAAGGTGCCGCTTTTCAGGCGTCTTTTTAAAAAAGGGCTCAAACCGAGTGGAACCGAAATCAAGAACAACCCAAGGGCACGCAGCGCTATATTGAGAGTTGCAGAAAGGGTTTAGCCATGACAAGACCGGAGAGGGTTTCGAACATGGTGCGATCAAGAAACGCCAAGACAGGAGTTCGCATCAAGAATTGCCGGATTAAGAAACGAAGATTGAATATGAAAAGCAAACAAGCTTTGCTGATCATACTTATGCTGTTTCTGTTTATGGGAAGCAGTATCGGTTATGTCTGGTCAAACTTTGAAAGGACCCAGATAGGGTACGATCTAAGTCAGTTAAAAAAGGAGGAGATGAAGCTCAGAGAAACAAACCGGAAGCTCCGTCTGGAAATAGCAATTTTGAAATCACCTCAGAACCTGGAGACTCTGGCAATCGAAAAACTGGGCTTGAAGCAGCCCTCTCCCGAACAAATTATTGTCTTGCCATGAAGGTAAAAGAAAAAAAGTGGATCAGATTCCGCATTTATGTGGTTGCCGCTTTTTTTCTAATGGGATTAGGGACAATTACAGCCAGGGCCTATCAACTCCAGGTGCTGGAAAAAGATCGGTTGGGAGACATTGCGCGTGCAGGCTACATCGGGACCACGAAACTCCCCCCGACACGCGGTACTATTTACGATAGGGAGGGGCACGAACTGGCCCTGAGCATTGAAGTTGGATCCATCTATAGTCATCCGAATCGAATTAAGGAAAAAGTCAAAACAGCCAGGCGCCTTTCTGGAATCCTCAAGGAAAAACAGGGCACGATCCTGAAACTGCTGAAGAGTAAAAGCTCCTTTGCGTGGATAAAGCGTAAAATAGATCCTGATCGAGCCGCAGAGGTTAAGGCCCTGGACTTAGACGGGGTAGGCGTGATCAACGAAACCAGGCGTTATTACCCTGGCCGAGAGATTGCAGCCCACCTGATCGGATTTGTCGGCACTGACAACCAGGGGCTTGAAGGCCTTGAGAAGAGATACGATCGGCTGTTAAGAGGGCCCCAATACAGTCTTATTCACATGCGAGATGCCCTGGGTCGACCTTTTTCTATCAGCAGGCCAATCACTTCCGGCCATGGGATGCACGATCTAATCCTCACGATCGACAAAGACATCCAGTATAAGGCTCAACAGGTCCTTGAATCGGCGGTAAAAAAAACAAAGGCCAAATCCGGTCACTGCCTGGTTTTAGACCCGGAAACAGGAGAAATTTTGGCCATAGCCGTGGTTCCGGAGTTCAATCCTAATATTTTTTCCAGATACAGGCCAGCACAATGGAGGAACCGAATCATCACGGATTGCTTCGAGCCCGGGTCCACCTTGAAGGCCTTTCTTCTGGCCGCGTGTTTGGATGAATACGTAGTCACACCTAATACCAGTTTTGACTGCGAACAGGGCAAATACAAGATCGGTAGGAATGTAATCCGCGATACCCATAAACACGGCGCACTGAGCGTATCAGATATTATTGTGCATTCAAGCAATATAGGCGCAATCAAGATTGGCCAGAAGCTCGGCTATGAAACGTTTTACGAATATTTAAAAAATTTCGGGTTTGCAACCAAGACAGGCATTGACCTGGTGGGTGAGAGGAAAGGTTTTATTCGTGCCCCCAAAAAAGCCAGACCCATCGACCAGGCCAACCTGTTTTTTGGCCAGGGGATGACCGCCACTTCATTGCAAATAGCTGTGGCTATGGCGGCCATTGCAAACGGTGGAAAATTGATGCGCCCTTACGTGGTTAAGGCGGTTATGAATGAATCAGGTGGCGTGGCAAAGGAAACTCGCCCGAAAGTAGTGCGGAGGGTCATTTCGTATCAGACCGCCAGGAGGGTCGCAGGGATTCTCGAGGGGGTTGTGGGCGAGGAAGGCACAGGCCCGAAAGCGGCCATCAGCGGCTTCAGGGTAGCAGGAAAAACCGGGACATCTCAAAAAGTTGATCCGAAAAGCAAACAATATTCCAGGACAAAATACGTTGCCACCTTTGCCGGTTTTGTCCCAGTGGATCATCCCAGGCTGGTCATATTGGTGGCTATTGATGAACCAAGAGGCATTCCCTATGGTGGCGTGGTGGCGGCGCCTGTCTTCAGCGAGGTAGGGCAGTGGTGTTTAAATCACCTCCAGGTCAATCCAAAGATCAGATTGGCGGACAAAGGTATAGATGCCAGGGAAAAGGCCAGTAGTCGTTCAATTTCAGCACAGGCTGACCGGGTTCCCATTGAAGTAAAGACAGGATTTCTCCCGGATTTCAGAGGTCTCGGGATGAGAAAAGTCATCAGCGAAGCAAGGTCCCTGGGGCTGAAGATACTTTTAGAAGGTACGGGGATGGCGATTAAGCAGAACCCAAAACCGGGATCTCCACTTCAAGGGGTTCGTACGGTAAAGGTCGTTTTCAGGCCGCCAGCATGAAGAGGTTAAAGGCTAAAGGCGATCAGAAGAACGGAAACGTACAATGCAATTAGGAAAACTATTAGACGGAATTGCAGTTAGTGATTTCCGTGGTAATTCTGAAATTGAAATAAAGGGTCTGGCCTATGACTCTCGATCTGTAAAGCCAGGCTATTTGTTTGTTGCCCTCAAGGGACAGACTGAGGATGGCCATGATTTTATAAAAAACGCTCTTCAAAATGGAGCTGTGGCATTGGTTTTGGAGCAATCCAGATGGACAGATACAAAGGCTGCCATAGTTCAGGTCTCAAACTCACGGCAGGCATTATCCAGGCTTGCGGTAAATTTTTACAATCGACCTTTCAAAGGAATGACCCTGATCGGAATTACAGGCACCAATGGCAAAACCACAACCAGTTATGTGTTGGAATCTATCCTTTCCGCTGCCGGGGCCGTTCCTGGAGTTATCGGCACCATCAATTACCGGTTTTTGGGACAAACCCTGGAAGCGCCGGTAACAACACCGGAATCCCTGGACCTTATGAGTATTTTGCGAAAGATGGCAGACGGGGGCGTTACAGATGTGGTCATGGAGGTCTCTTCCCATGCGCTCCACCTGGGAAGAGTTAGGGGCTGTCCTTTTCATGTCGGAGTTTTTACAAATATTTCAAGGGACCATCTGGATTACCACAATTCAATGGAAGATTACTTTGAGGCAAAAAGCCTCCTTTTCCGGGGTCTTGGAGAAAAGGGGCCTCATCATTTGACATGGGCAGTAATTAATGCGGATGACCCTAAGGGAGAAGAGCTGATTAGGCTGACAGAGGCAAATGTAGTTACCTATGGCCTTGAAAAAGACCGTGACGTGAGAGCAGAAAGGGTTCAGTTGACCAGAAGCGGTATGACTGCCAGCCTGGTAACCACTGCGGGTAAAATAGACATACACTCCTCACTCATCGGCGACTTTAACATTTACAATATCCTGGCGGCTTCGGCTGCTGCCCTGTGTTTAGGGATTGATCTCAATGTGGTGGCCTCAGGGATCGCACGCCTTGAAGGAGTTCCAGGTCGTTTGGAGTTGGTAAAAAACAGGCAATCATTGGCGATTGTTGTGGACTATGCACACACGCCTGACGCCTTATTAAAGGCAATAAGTTCAGTGAAGCCTCTCACAAAGGGGAGATTGATTACCGTATTCGGGTGCGGCGGTGATCGTGACAAAGGAAAACGCAGGGAAATGGGCCGTGTGGCCGGAGAGCACAGTGATCTGGCCTTTGTTACTTCAGACAACCCTCGGACTGAAGATCCCGCAGCCATTGCAGCACAGATCGAGGAAGGTGTGCATGAATCTGGTCTAAAAAAGCTCGAGGGCGCTTCTGATGATGGAGACCTGGCCGGACCGGGGTATATCCTTGAACTGGACCGGGGCAAAGCCATCCGGTCGGCCATTGGATTGGCTTATGAAAGTGACCTTATCTTGATTGCCGGAAAAGGCCACGAAGACTACCAGATCATCGGAAAAGAAAGAAAACATTTCGATGATCGGGAAGTGGCATCAGAGGCTGTACGAGAATTGGAAATTGCAACCCATAATCGTAACATCTCAATAAGTTCGGGTGGAGTAATTTATCCGTAAGGATTTTATGTCCGCTGTATGGGGTAAAATAACCGCAAAAGAAATCGTTATCCCGATGGATGGGGATTGGGTTTCGGGAAAGCATCAAACCATATTGAGCGGGCTCAGCACTGATTCGAGAAGCATAGGGGCTGGTGAGCTCTTTTGGGCGTTGAATGGAGAACAATACGATGGCCACGATTTTGTTGGAAGAGCAATCAAGCGAGGCGCTGCGGGGATCGTGGTCCAAAAGGACTACTGGAAGTCGGAAGGCAGGAAAGACAAATCTCTAACTTCCGAGTTTCCGGATCCGGTTATCATTACCGTAACTAATACCCTGCAGGCCCTTGGCGATCTGGCCAGATGGTGGCGGCAGCAGCATGATGTCCAGCTCGTTGCAATCACAGGCAGCGCAGGAAAGACCACCACAAAGGAGATGGCGGCCAGCATACTGGAATTGGGCCAGAAGACATTAAAAAATCAAGGGAACTATAACAACCTGATTGGCCTGCCCCTGACCATTGTACAACTAAATGAGAGATACCGAAGGGTGGTGTTGGAAATGGGCATGAATCACCCTGGAGAGATCGCCCGACTGACTAAAATCGCAGATCCGGATGTGGGAGTGATTACTAATGTTGGGATGGTGCATCTTGAGGGACTTGGAGATCTGGAAGGGGTAGCCAGGGCAAAGGTAGAACTGGTGGAAAATCTGTCATCAAAAGGCAAGGTAATCCTGAATGGCGATGACGAACTATTGGTGAAAACAGCTTCAATCTTCCGAAAAGACGCGCTTTTATTTGGCCTCGGGGAAAAAAACCATGTGAGGGCCCACAGAATCAGGAACCTGGGCAAAGAAGGTATTTCTTTTGATCTCCAGTACCAGGGCGATTCCTGGCCGGTGAGAACAAGGGTCCCTGGCGTCCAGAATGTCTTGAACAGCCTGGCTGCGGCTGCGGTCTGCTTGTGCCTCAATGAGCCGCCTGAGAATATTGTTGAAGGCCTGGCCCGCTTTTCAGGAATAAAGGGGAGGTTTGCAGTGATGCATCTTCTGGGGGGTGTCACAGTAGTGGACGACACCTATAATGCCAATCCCCTGTCCCTGAAGGCTGCCCTTGAATCTGTCGAGGCGTTGACTGATAAAGGGTCGAGAATAATTGTGGCTCTTGGAGAAATGATGGAACTGGGAGATGCCACAGTTCGTGCACACCAGGAAGCTGGACAAAGGGTCGCAGAGCTTGGCACATACCACTTTCTGGCTATTGGGGAACACGCTCACGACATGACCGGGGGGGCAGTGAAGGCAGGAATGCAGAAGAAACATGCACAAGTGGTAAAGACGCACGAAGAAATGGTGAAAAGGATAAGGGAGGAGATGAGAGAAGGAGATATTATCTTTCTTAAGGCCTCCCGCAGGATGGCTTTAGAGAAAGTAGTCGAGGGACTAAAGGGCCATACCGAGATCTTGGGAGAAAAGGCGTAGATGCTTTACAAACTGATTTACCTTTTTCATACG
>JAUWMY010000514.1 GCA_030612945.1 Desulfobacteraceae bacterium | reverse complement strand
AATTTCATAACCGTCATGGCTCTCCACAAATTTCTTTCGTCTTGATAAGGTCGGGGCGGAGGGTTGTGTGGACAACATCAAGAAACAGTGCCCTTTTTTGGTCCCTCTCCCAACACGACCCCTCAATTGATGGAGTTGGGTCAGCCCAAACCGTTCAGGATTTTGAATCACCATGACTGTTGCCCCCGGGACATCAACACCCACCTCAATCACCGTGGTTCCTACCAGCAGATCGATGAGGCCATCTCTGAATCGTTCCATGACCCGGTCTTTTTCATCGCTGGACATACGGCCGTGAATCACTTCCACTCGAAAACGCGACACAAAAATTTTACTGAGTTTTTCGTGCACTTCCAATGCGTTTTTCAGGTCCATCTCTTCTGATCCTTCGATCACAGGACATATGACCATTGCCTGTTCCCCCGCAGCCATTCTTTTGTTTAACGTATTAAGGACCTCCCTCCTCCGACTTCCGTCCATCAGGCGGGTCACAACCGGCAGGTGACCTTCAGGGTATTCTTTAATGAAAGAGATGTCCAAATCCGCATAGACCGTCATGGCGAGGGTCCTGGGAATCGGGGTTGCTGTCATGACAAGCAGGTGAGGGTTTACACCTTTTTGGTCCAAAAGTGCGCGCTGTTTCACACCGAACCGATGTTGTTCATCAATCACCACCAGGCCCAGCCTGGCAAAAGAAAGGTCCTCCTGGATCAAGGCCTGGGTCCCAATGATGAGATTATACTCTCCGAGCTTTATCTTTTCATAAGTGTCGAGGCGTTCAGATTTTTTCAATGCTCCGGTCAAAAGAACGGAACGAAATCCCATACTTTCAGGCAGACCTGCAAAATAAAGATAATGCTGCCGCGCCAAAACCTGGGTCGGAACCATTATCGCCACCTGCCATCGGTTAATGACGGTTAAGGATGCTGCCACCACCGCCACAACGGTCTTACCGCATCCCACATCCCCCTGGAGTAAGCGATTCATTGGTTTATTGCGACTCAGGTCTCTGATAATTTCGTCAATTGCACTCACCTGCCCACCGGTTAAGGCAAAGGGGAAACATTTCTCAAGCCGGGACAACAGCCCTTTGGGGACAGAAAAGGCAGGCCCCGCCCTGCTTTCACGAGCCTTTTTCCCAAAAGCGATGCCAAGCATTACATGGAAAAAACGGTCAAATGTGAGTCTCTGATGGTATTTGCTCCTGAATCGGTTGAGCAGATCAGTGGATAATTCCCCGGGCGGCATGTGAACGCACCTGATGGCTTCTGCAAACTCAGGCAGCGCGAGGTGGCAGGTTATCTTCCGCGGAACAGGGTCCACCAGGCATTCTTGATATTGATCCAGCACATGCCTGATCGCGGACCTTAGGACTTGCCCGGGAATCCCCTGGATCATGGAATAAACAGGGTAAAATCCCAAAAGATCTTTTTCTTTGTCAGTATCCGCCAAGCCAATGTCAGGGTGAATCATCTGGGGTTTACCCCGATTCTTCCGGATGCATCCATAGGCCATAAGAGTTAAACCCTGCCGGGCAAATGTGCTTAGATGGGCCTTTCTATAATGAAACCACAGAAGGTCAAGACTGCCGGTTTCATCTTGGATCCTTATCCTGAACAACCCTTTGCCACTGCGCAAAAACCTCTCCTCCCTGCCAGATCTGACTTTTCCTCTGACCCAGACACTCATACCATCCGTAGTTTTGTCTATGGGCAAGACCCACCTCCTGTCCTCATAACGGATGGGACTGAACAACAGGAGATCAATGAGAGTGTGAAGACCTTTTCGGGCCATAAATTCTGCCCTTTTAGGCCCAATCCCTTTCAAAGCAATGAGGGGGCGGTTCAATTCAGGAATATGTTTGAGATGACTGGGAGGTGACATAATCATTTAAATCCATTAACAAATCATGGTATTAGTGACAAGAGAAAAGATTTGACAATATTTATAGATGATAATATACATTTACAGAAAGAGATATTTATCTCTGACCACGCTGTCCAAGCTGTAGGCTTTACGAGCCGGAGGCCCAGAGAACGTGTTTTCTATTTTCAACTAAAAAACATACGGAATCAAAACTAATGAGAGACAATAAGAAAAAAGGCCAATACGCTGAGGCAGGTGTTGATATTGATGCGGGGAACAGGCTTATAGATCTGATAAAACCGATCGTGAGCAAGACCTTCAGGTCAGGTGTCATAACAGATATCGGAGGATTTGCGGGGCTCTTCTCTTTGAATGTTCATGATATGAGAAAACCCGTGCTTGTAAGCTCCACAGATGGGGTGGGCACAAAGCTTAAAATTGCATTTATGCTCGATAAGCACGATACGGTCGGCATCGATCTTGTTGCCATGTGCGTAAACGACATTATGGTTCAAGGAGCCAATCC
>JAUWMY010000184.1 GCA_030612945.1 Desulfobacteraceae bacterium | reverse complement strand
ATGCTCCACTACCGAAAGATCGTGAGATATGAAAAGGTAGGTCAGGCCAAATTCCTCTTGTAAATCCATGAGCAGATTCAATACCTGGGCACGGATAGAAACGTCTAACGCAGAGACAGGCTCATCTAAGATCACAAGCTTCGGGTTTAAAGAAAGGGCTCTGGCAATACAGACTCTCTGTCTCTGCCCACCGCTGAATTCATGAGGATATCGACTGGCGTGATCAGAGCTCAGTCCAACAACACCAAGAAGCTTTACCACCCGTTTTTTACGATCACGGGAGTTAAAGATTCCATGAACAAGCATAGGTTCCTCTATGAATTCACCAATCCTCATCCTGGGGTTCAGGGAGCCATATGGGTCCTGGAAGACCGCCTGCACGTCCCGGCGGTATTGCATCCGCTCCTTCCCCTCAAAGCCTTGGATGTTTTTTCCCTGAAAGAGAATCTCCCCATCTGTAATTCCATACAGTTTCAGGATACATCTCCCTGTTGTCGTTTTCCCGCAACCGGATTCACCTACCAATCCAAATGTCTGTCCCTTACAAAGGGAAAAGTCTATTCCATCTACTGCCTTGACCATCCTCGCCTTACCGGAAAATATCCCTTCCTTTCCCATGGAAAAATATTTTTTAAGATCTTTGATTTTGAGAATAGGCTCGCTCTTCATATTTCTTTCCATTTCCAGCAGGAAATTAGATGTCCTTTCTCGACCGACTCGCTTGGCGGGTAGTCTAATGAGCATCTTTTAACTGAATAGTCACATCGCGGTTCAAACGGGCATCCCCCGGAGAGATTGAGGAGATCAGGAGGCTGGCCCTTTATGCTCTCAAGTCTTCGTTGCTTCTTGCCCAAATGAGGGAGAGAATTTATCAATCCTTTGGTGTAGGGGTGTCTGTTGCCTTTGAACAAAGTTTTTACATCCGCCCTTTCGACAATTTTCCCCGCATACATGACAAGAACGTAGTCGCAAAATTTGGCAATGACTCCCAAATCATGAGTGATGAGTATGATGGATGTGTTGTACTTCTCCCGGATCTCCATCATTAACTTCAGGATCTGAGCCTGGATTGTAACGTCAAGGGCTGTTGTAGGTTCATCTGCGATGAGGATCTCCGGCTGGCAGGCCAGGGCCATAGAGATCATTGCCCTCTGCTTCATTCCGCCGCTAAATTGGTGGGGATAGGCACTGATACGGGTTTCTGATGCTCGGATATGGACAAGGTCGAGCATTTCAATGATCTTTTTCTTAAGATTATGTCTTTTCAAATTTTGACGCCTTCTAACGGCCTCTCCAATTTGATTGCCAATGGTAAAAACCGGATTCAGGGAGGTCATGGGATCCTGGGAGATCATAAATAATTTGTTCCCTCTGTACTCCCTCATTTCCTTCTGTGATTTTTTTACCAGATCTACTCCACGATATAGTATCTCCCCTTCAACAATCCGCCCTGCTGGCTTGGGCACCAATCGCATTATAGAAAGGGAGGTCACACTTTTTCCGCTGCCAGACTCACCCACGATTCCAAGTGCCTGGCCTTTTCTTAAATGGAAACTGCCTCCATCGACCGCCTTGACAACACCCACGTTCGTGAAAAAATGCGTTTTGAGATTCTTTACCTGTAAAATTTTTTCGTTTTTGTTCATTTTCCTGGAAAAGTTAAGCCGTTTATTTTTTTGACAGGATTAATCCCGCTTGTAGCGGGAAACCAGATTAATTTTGTCTTGTAAATCAAAAGACATATCCTGTTTATGAGAAAACATACTACTAAATGTTTAAATAATAAGAATCATAAGAACTTTGCCAAGTATAGCCGGAACTGTCCCTACATATATTTTATATCTGATCAGGCGGGGCTCGTTTTAGAACGAGCCTATTTACTATTTACTTAGAAATAAGCACAAAATATCAATACTGTTGTAACGCAGGATTTATAAAAGGATGTACAGGACACAAAAAATCTTGTTTATCCTGTAATCCTGTCTAAAGGTTTTTTTAAAACATGAACAATTACACTACCTTTTGCCCCTAACCGCGGCGCGTTGTTTCGGGTCCAACAAATCCCTGAGCCAGTCTCCCACAAGGTTTGTACCGAGAACTACCAGCATAATCGCAAAACCCGGGAAGGTTGCCAGCCACCAAGCATAGGTAAGATACTGCCTGCCATCGGCAAGCATAATCCCCCAGGAAGGCGTTGGAGGCTGCACCCCAAGGCCTAAGAAGCTCAACGCAGCCTCGAAGATGATAATTCGCCCAAGCATCAGAGTTCCCAAAACGATCAGGGAATTTACCACACCGGGGAAAATGTGTTTCAGAAGAATCCTGTAGGTACTGCATCCGGCTATCTTTGCAAGATCAACAAATTCATTCTCTTTGATGCTCAACACCTCTCCCCTGACGACCCTTGCGTAATCAACCCATGAGGTAATTCCAATTACAATTATAATGTTTCTCAGGCTGGGACCCAGCGCCCCGATAAGCGCTAAAGCAATAAGGATATATGGCATTGAAAGTTGAATATCCACCAGTCTCATGATTACCGAATCGACCTTACCGCCAAAGTAACCGGAGATGAGTCCAAACCATGTCCCTATGAATCCTGATATGGCCACAGCTATGAATCCCACTACAAGCGATATCCTGGCCCCAAAGATAATCCTGCTGAGGATATCTCTCCCTAACTCATCCGTTCCAAGAAAATGAGCCCCCGTTCCTCCCTCAAGAAAGAAGGGTGGACTCAAGGCCTGGGTTATATCCTGATCAACCGGGCTGTGGGGGGCTATGAGTTCTGCGAAAAAGGCCGCCACGATGAGCAGAAAAAGGATAGTCAATCCTCCCACAGGGGCCTGTTTCATATACGCCAATAATTTATTTGATTTTGCCAAGGCTAAACTCTCTATTTACTTATACTTAATCCTGGGATCTAAATACGTATAGATAATATCTACCATCAAATTTATGCCCACAAAAATCACCGAAGTCACAAGAACGGCAGTCTGAACCACCGGAAAATCCCTGTTGTATATAGCCTGCACAGCCATCCTGCCCACTCCTGGCCAGCTAAAGATCGTCTCTGTAATAACCGCCCCGCTGAGCATTCTTCCAAACTGGAGGGAGGTCATGGTAAGTACAGGGATGGAGGCGTTTTTAAAAGCGTGTTTAAGAACGACGATATATTCTGAGAGCCCTTTGATCCTTGCCGTTCTAATGTAATCGGTGTCAAGGACATCAAGCATGCTTGAGCGAGTAAATCGAGCAATGGCTGCCATGGAAAACATTCCAAGAGTGACAGCCGGCAGTATGAGGTGCTCGATTCCTCCTCTTCCTGTTGAAGGCAACCATCCTAATGTGACTGCGAATAGCAGGATCAACATGAGGCCGGCCCAGTATACCGGGATGGACTGACCCAATAAGGCAAATGTCATACCTAGCCTGTCATAGTAAGAACGTGGTCTTATGGCAGAAATAATCCCGACCGGAATAGCGATGACGATTGACAAGAACATAGCCGCAATAGTCAGTTCAATAGTTGCGGGCAATGCTCCTATTATCAAAGAAAATGCAGAGGTTTGATGCCTGAAGGATTGTCCAAAATCACCATGGCATATATTTTATATGTATTCAAAATATTGGATATAAATGGGTTTATCGAGTCCAAACTGCTGCCGGAACACTTCTCTATCCTCTGGTCCGGCCTCGGGAGGTAAAAGAAGGTCAGTGGGATCACCGGTAAGGTGGATTATAATGAAGACAATAACGCTGATTCCAAGGATGACAATGAGGGACTGGAAGAATCTTTTTATGATATAGCGCTGCATAAATGAAGTGCCTTAGGTATTTGGAGTGAGTTAAAGTGTCTAAAGTTAGGGATGAAAAACCATAGTTATCGAACCGGTATTTCTATCCCGCCGAGGGCGGAAAGAATAAATGGATTTTTTCGAGGCCTGAGTTTCGGTCTCGTACATGTAATAAAGGAGGGCTTAAAGCGCAAGGCTCATGACACGAGGTAAGAGATATTGGATTTGCTTTGCTCTATGCTCTTTGCCCTATGCAATATTTCCCACCATTCCAGCATTCCATTATTCCAACATTCTCAGCCTGAGATTAGCTAAGCGAACTAAATTCAGATAGCATTAGTTGCTTTAGCCTATTTTAAACTAATTTTTTGTGCCGCAGCCATCAAGAACTGCGGCACAATTTCAAAATCATCTATTATTTAGCCAGCTTAAGAACATCACAATCCATTCGCTCACTCCCCGCACTCTGGAGAAAATTTGCAACTGTATCCCGCACGCCGTAGTTATCCCGCTGCTGGTAGAGGAATATCCACGGGGCCTCTTCTTTTATCAATTTGAGGATTTCCTTATATTGAACCTTCCGCTTATCGGCATCCAGTTCATATCTTGCTCCCATTAGCATCTTGTCAAGCTCCGGGTTTGAGTAATTGGAATATGTGGACTTGCTGATGAAAAGTGGCACAAGAGTTCCATCTGCATCTGACATGGTATTTCCCCAACCCAAAAGATAAAATGGCTCTATTTTGTGAGCCTTTCTCACCTGTGAGTATTTACCCCATTCATACACCTTGAGCTTGGCCTTTATTCCCACCTTGGCAAGCATACCCACAATAGCCTCTGCTATCTGCTTGTCCAGCAGGTATCTGCCGCTGCCCGTGGCAAATGCGGTCTCAAAACCATTTGGATACCCAGCCTCAGCCAGTAATTTTTTTGCCTTTTCCGGATCATAAGAATAGGGCTTTATGGTGGGGTCATATCCAAACGCTACAGGAACGAGGGGTGTTGCCAACTGCTCTCCGCTTCCCATGAGCACGTGCTTGATCAGGCTTTGTTTATCAACCGCATAGTTAATGGCCTGACGGACCTTTTTGTTCATCAAAGGACCGGCCTTCTCCGCATCAAGGAGGTTAAAACCGATAAAGATCACTCTTCCGCTGGGTCCTGATATGACATCTATCTTGGGGTCTTTTTTTAATTTGGGGATCATAAAGGGGGGCACGTTTGTCGCAATATCGACCTCCCCTGTCTGCAGAGCGGCTATTCTGGAACCTGTCTCAGGGATTGTCTTAAAAATCAATTTTTTAATAGTGGCAGGCTTGTCACCCCAGTACTTTTCATTGACCTCCAGTTCAACGTGGTCATTTTTTACCCACTTGACAAATTTATAGCGACCTGATCCCACCGGATGTTTGCCAAAGTATTCATCGCCATGTTTCATTATATATTTTTCCGGAACAATAAACGCAGCAAAGGCCGTCCGGGAGGGAAGCACTGGATCTGGTTTCTTTGTGATTATTCTCACCGTGTAATCATCAATAATCTGGACCTCGCTTATCCCCCTGAAAAACACACGAAATGGGTTTTTGGTTTTTTTATCCCTTAGTCTATCAAAGCTGAATTTGACATCACTCGCTGTGAGAGGATCTCCATTATGGAATTTAACCCCCTTTCTCAGTTTGAATTCCCATGTGACCGGGTCTATGTTTTTATAAGAAGTGGCCAGAGCCAATCTTTGGTTGCCTTCTCGATCCCGTCTTACCAGAAGATCATACATGGTCAGACATGCGTTTACAAATATTGCAGATCCACCCTTGTGGGGATCGAGCGTTGTGGTTTCAGCCCCTTGAGCTATTACAAGCTTGCCCTTAGCAGCGGCTGAGGCTATCCCTTCCAGAGTAAATGAAAAAGCTATCAATAATACCAGAAACGTTAGAACTAATGTTTTCTTCATTCGTTGCCCCCTTTCTTTATTTGATAATTTGGCTCAAGTTTAACTTTAACAGGGCGATTGGATGTTCTTAATCCTCCTTTCGCCATCCCTACACCTGATATCACCTCCCTTCGACATGGATTTCTTTGGCTTAAAAAGGGTAAGTTCTCAATAAACCCGGGCTGTATTAGAAAATCCC
>JAUWMY010000256.1 GCA_030612945.1 Desulfobacteraceae bacterium | reverse complement strand
TTATTCCGACATCATTGATATAAATCTCCGATATTATCCGGAATTGATGGTTCGTTTCAATCTCGGAAAGGGACAGAAACTGGCCTGGGCAATGCATCCACAAAACCGGCACCTTCAGAAGGCTGCCTACCACTGGTTTGACCAGCCATCAACCGCCGCCCTCCTTAAGAAGCTATCTCAGCACTACTATGGGGACCTGAAGATTTATGACTATGTGGATTTGATGAGGTTTCGTAGACGGTTGACGCAACGGTTGCCCCGATACCAAAAACACTTTGAGGAGGCCGCAAAAAAATACGGAACAGACTGGGAACTGGTTGCAGCCCAGGCCTATCAGGAATCCCATTGGAACCCCAGGGCAAAAAGCTTCACCGGGGTCAGGGGTATTATGATGTTGACCCTGGAAACCGCAAGGCATTTTAAGGTGAAAAGCCGCTTAGATCCAAAAGAATCCATCTATGCCGGGACCCGCTATTTTGCCAGTCTACATCGTAGAATTGGCGATGAAGTTTCTGAACCGGACAGGACATATATGGCCCTGGCAGCATATAATGTTGGATTGGGTCATTTGGGGGACGCCAAAACGCTTGCCTTGCGTCTTGGAAAGGATCCGAATTCCTGGCATGATGTTCGCTCTACTTTGCCGCTGCTCCGTCAAAAGAAGTATTACAAAACCTTACAGTACGGATATGCCAGGGGCACCGAGCCGGTGCGGTATGTGGAACGCATCAGAACCTATTACAGGATCCTGACGCAAAACTTAGACCGAGCGCATCGGAACAATGATAAAGCAGCTAAACCCAGTGGCATGAAAAAGCCAGGCTCAAACTAACCAATTCTCCTCTTGCTTATCAGTATAAAATATGGAATATCTATTAAAAAGAGACCCCACGGCCCTGCTTAACAAGGCCTAAAGGTCATATTTAGAATTACTGGAAAATTATGCCCAGGCTCTTTATTTCAGAAGGACCCATGAAGGATCAGACCTTTGATTTTAGGCAGAAGACTGTCTTTATCGGAAGATCCTCACACAACGACATTAAAATCAATGACATAAAGCTTTCCAGAAAACACCTTAAGATATTCAGGATAGGGGAATCGTTCTCTATTGAGGATTTAGGCAGCACTAATGGGACATTGCTCAATGGTGAGATGATTACGCCAGGGAAAAGCTATGAGGTGACAGAACGAGATACAATAGTTATCGGGAATACCGTGATCCAGTTGGGTGGAATTTCTCCAAACAAGGCTTTGGGCATGAAAGCTTTGGGGCACCATTCTCCGGAAGCAGACTTAGATGTATTAAAAGACTTAGCCCGAGAAAGACGCTCTCGGTCGCCTAAAAATTTGCAATTGATTTACAAGGCCTCTAAGCTTTTGGAGCAGTCATTGGAAATTAGTGAGGCGCTTGGCATGATTTTGGATGCCATTTTCGAAACCCTCCCGAGAATTGACAGGGTAAGCATACTTCTTTTTGATAACCAAAAAAACAAGTTAAAGGAAGTAGTAACCAGGTCAAGACAGGATGAAGCAAAGGGTGCAATCCATTACAGCCACACAGTGCTTGACCGGGTTGCAAAGGACGGCAAGGCGATCAAGGTATCCAATACAACCTATGAAGCTCAACCTGAACCTCTGGAGAGTATGGATACCTTGCAGATCAGATCTGTCTTGTGTGTTCCCATGATAATTAGCAAAAAAACCAGGGGCGCCATCTATGTTGACTCACGCCGAGGGCCTTATGACAGCTCCCGCAAGGAAGACCTTTTGCTGCTCAACAGCCTGAGTGGTTTTATAGCTGCTGCCATTGAAAAGTCCGGCTTGATCCCTGGTTGAGATGAAATTTCTTTCAATCACTTGCGGACAGGTATCGCCTCAGGGTTGTGCAAAGGATCAGGCAACAGGCAATTATCACAAGGCATACCATGAATGCGTTCCTGTAAGCCGCGGGTGGATAAACGCCATCCACGCGACCAACATGGTCAAGTATGGTCCCGGTCCATACCTGTAGAATAGCCGCGCCGAGGAAGGGCGATGGATTGAGGAGGCCTGTGGTGAGTCCCAGGATGGGGTCGGGGGTGGTCTCCCGCACTAATGCCCAAAGGATGGTGCCTAATCCTCCAGTGGCGCCTCCCATAAAAAGCAACAAAGGGATTATGCCTCCCTTTCCCAGTGCATGAGCCCCAAACGTGAGACCTACCCATATACCTGTCATCATGGCTAAAATACAAATAAGTATACGGGCCTTGTTGTGAAAGACTTTGTCTGAAAGCCATCCCGTCAAAGGGGCGCCAACTATAAATCCAATGGGAACAAGCATGTTGAGCCCGGCTGCGTGCAGGCGATCCAGATTGAGGGTAGTCATAAGGAATGGTGTGGCCCATAGGCCCTGGAAAGTAAGATAGGACCCGAAGGATCCGAAGAAAATTGCCGCCAGGATCCAGAATCGCAGGGAGGTAAGAACCTGGGGGGCAGATCCTTTAAGAGCCCCGGCTGGTTCACCCGTTGAGGCGGGGTCCTTATCCATTGATTCAACCGTTTCTTCATGATCCCGGATAAGCAGCAGAGTGGCAAAGGCAAGTCCAAGCGTAGCCCCGCCGATGATCAAAAAGCTCGATCTCCATCCCCATGTATTGGCCATCCACGCCAGAGGCGTGGTAGCCATGATCGCCCCCAGATTACCTGAAGCCAGCAGCAGTCCGGTCATGGTGGCAAATTCCTTTCTGCGGAACCACTGTGATAAGGCCTTCATGGCCGGGACATAAACGCCGCCCACCCCAAGACCGATGAGCGCTCGGCCTGCCGCGGCCCAGCCAATGCTTGGGGCTGACCCGAACAGGACACAACCCAGGGCTGCGGCCAGGGACCAGAACCCCACAACCCGTCGCGGGCCGAGACGATCGGACAGATAGCCCACAAGAGGCTGCTCCAGTGCGTAAAGATAAAAATACATGGAGGACATGAATCCCAAGGCCGTGGCATGGGTCTGGAAGGCGGTCAAGAGATCGTGCGCGATCACCGAAATGGAGACCCGGTGAAAGTAAACAAGAAAGTAGACCGAGGAGAGTAAACCAAAGACCAACCAGCGGTGGGAATCATGGAAGTTGGATTTTTTTTTGTAGGTCATGGGAAATCTTTTGTAAACGGGACTTAAAAAAAATGCGGAGGCACTTCTTATATTGCTGTACTTTTTTCTGTCAATTAAGACGGGCGGATAGCGAGTTGGCCATAAAAGAGTAAGGGAACAAAAAGTGCGTCGTGATTCTTTTCGCCCCCTACTTTGATGATGTTAGCTCTATAATCTTTTTTTCGGCAAAATCCAGATGGGTCAAAATTGCTGCCCGGGCCTTTCGAGGATTCCTTTCTTTAATAGCCTGGAGGATCGAAAAATGTTGTTCCAGCAAGCGTTGTTTGTTTATATCATCTGTAAACATGGCTTTTCTTATGACCTTTTGCGTCTGCCACAACAGGTCGAATAACGTGGATCCGATATGAGATAATATCGTATTTTGTGCAGCCTGATAAACGGCTAAATGGAACCTGGCATCAGCGTCGACCCCCAATTGATCCATTTCGAAGTCCTTTTTCAATTCCTGATAGACCTCCTCTAAATGCCCAATTTCTTTATCGGTAGCGAGTTGACTCGCCTTAGAAGCAGCCCAGGATTCTAATATTTTTCGAACTTCTAAGAGCTGTATCACCATATCCAGATCGCCTTCAACAACCTTGGTGAGGGGATCATGAAGAACAGTACCTGCAATTGATTTTACAACGATTTTCCGTCGAGGCTGGATTTCTATAAAACCCATTGTTTCAAGAATTTTCAGTCCTTCTCGTAAAGGGGGAGCGCTCACGCCCAGGCTATTTGTCATTTCCCGCTCTGATGGGAGTGAATCCCCCGGTTTGAGCTTGCCATTCTTGATAAGCCCTACAATCTGATCAGCGATTTCATCTGACAACCTTTTATGCTGAAGACGGGTAAGCATTTCTTCGACCTCGAATCAGTTAGCTGGAGTATAATTAAATTTTGAAAATATGTCAATATAATTGATCATATCAGTTTATCGTTTAAACTTATATGTTTATTCTTGATTTAATTGTAATCCTTACAATTATTAAAAAATTCCAAAGCCTACTTTCATAGATCATAATATATTGATATTATAAAATAAATAGTTTTAATAAGCTCTTAATCTATACATGACTCAGCTGATAAATTCAGTATTGTCAAAAAACAATCTTGACACTTTTTCTTTTCTGATATACTGATAATATCAGTTTATAGGCTTTCACGTTTTGGTTATATAAAGCTGCATAAAAAGACCAATATAAGAAAGGCACGAGGAGAATACTATATATGAATAAAAAAGAGAAGACCACGAAGGAGATCCTGCATGAAAAATCGTCAGGCAGAAAACGTGTGCCTTTATATAACCCTGAGGCCCTGACAAGGATACGCCGGCAGTTTGAACAATGGATGCATTCAACGGTTCGTGAAAAAGACCGGGAAAATTGGATGAAAACACCCCGCACAGTTCTGGGTTCTGATATTCCAAGGGCAATGGTTTATACACCATTGTCAAATCCGGATTTTGATTACCAGGAAGATTTGGGGAATTCCGGCCAGGAGCCTTTTGCAAGGGGCATTCACGCAAACATGTATCGCGGCAGGGAATTTACCATGCGCCAGTTAACGGGGTTTGGTTCTCCCGAGGACACCAACAAGCGAATAAGATTTATGCTTGACCACGGAGCGACAGGCCTGAATATTCTATTCGATATTCCCACCATCCAGATGTATGACTCCGATGATCCTT
>JAUWMY010000082.1 GCA_030612945.1 Desulfobacteraceae bacterium | reverse complement strand
ATCGTGGCCAGGTTGCACTGTCCGCCAGAGCAGGTACGTGTTTTATACAATGGGATTGATATTGATGAATACGGTTCAGTGCAGCCCGATGCTCAGTTACGACATGAACTGGGTATCCCGCAAGGACATAGACTGGTTGTTATGCTCGCCCGGCTGGTCGCACAGAAGAAGCACACGAGATTTTTGCAGGCCCTTGAAACAATCCGCAAGGAACTATCCGCTACCAGAGTTCTTTTGGTGGGTGACGGGAAACTGCGAAAAGAACTCGAACGTGAAGTTGAGACGCGCCACTTAGGGGGTATGGTCTCGTTTACCGGGCATCGGAGCGACATCCCGCAGATCCTGGCGCTATCCGACCTGTCTGTGCTGACATCAGATAAGGAGGGGTTTTCTAATACGATCATCGAGTCCTTAGCGGCAGGTGTGCCTGTTGTGGCGACCGATGTTGGGGGTAACAGCGAAGCGATTGTTGAAGGTGAATGCGGCCTTATTGTCCAGCCCGATGACCTGACAGGCCTTGCCGGGGCACTCAAGAAAATTTTAACGGACGACACCCTCCGTCACCAAATGTCTCAAGCCGCCCGAGTGCGTGCCCAACGCTTCAGCCTTGAAAATATGCTCGATGAGACGCGCAGGCTGTATCTCGAACTGCTTAACGAAAGTGGTAATTAATTTCATTAAACCACCAGCTCAGCTGGTGCGACCCTAATAGGCTTTGCCGGTCAGGCGTGATAGAACCTTCTTCCCGAGGGCTCCGAAAGGGCAGGTCGGGAAGGAGGTTTGTATGAGAGATTATCAAAGTTTAGCACATGTACGATGGGAAAGTAAGTATCATATTGTTTGGGTACCCAAATACCGACGAAAGAGGCTTTATGGTAAAGTTCGACGTAGGTTTGGTGAGATTATTAGCGATTTGTGCAGGCAGAAGGGAGTTGAGGTGATTGAAGGCCATGCAATGTCTGACCATGTACATTTATGCTTAAGTTTTCCACCGAAGTTCAGCATTGCGTATGTAGTAGGATTTTTGAAAGGGAAGAGTGCGATTAGGTTGAACCGAGAATTCCGAACTAAGGCAAAAGGCTCTAAGAGTTTTTGGATCCGGGGCTATTTTGTAAGTACAGTAGGCTTGGACGAGAAGGAGGTTCGGGAATACATTCGGGATCAAGAGAAGTTAGACAAAGACCAAATGGAATTTAATTTTGATTAAACCCGTGGCCCCTTTCAGGGGCCCTCCTGAGGCCACCCGCTATGCGGGTGGAGTGTCACTGAAAAAATTCCTTAAATATTCAATCGTCAATAGCCAATCGTCAATCTACAATTTCACCCGTGGTGCCTCAATCCAGAGACCTTCCAGGTCATAAAACTCTCTTATGGGTTGGTAAAACAGGTGGATGACCACGTCCCCGTAATCCATCAACATCCAGTGCCCTTCTTGTTCCCCCTCTATGCCGTCGGGCCTGAAACCCTGCTCGCGCATTCTTTTTTGAAGATGGCGTGCAATGGCCTGAACCTGTCTACTGGAGTTCCCACTGGCGATGAGAAAGTAATCCGTAATGGAGACGAGTTTGCCAACTTCAAAAAGGACAGGGTCAATGGCCTTTCGCTCTCCTATGATTTTGAGGCACAATTTTGCCTTATCGAGGGCCCGCATAGTCTCTATACAATCCTTTTTCCATAATATAATTCCTTACCATCTCAGGGAGCAAAAAACGAATGGATTTACCTTCTGCAACCAATTCTCTTATGCTTGTGGATGATATGTCCATAAGTGTAGGGGCCCTAAGTACCACGGTATTACCCGATGAAACGCTGATGACATCAGGCAGTTTGGTTTTTCTTACATTCAAACCGATGTTTAAGAGAAATGCCTCAAGATCTCGAGGACGAAATCCGGCACGTTCAATAATGACAAAATGTGCATAGTAAAAGAGTTTTTGGTATTCTTTCCACGTCTTGATTTCCAAAAAAGCATCTATGCCCAGGATAAAAAAGAGTTCAGGATCCGGGCTAAAGATATGATGAAATTCTCTAAGCGTTTCAATGGAATAGGAAAATCCGGGGCGTTTCCCCTCCAGATCCAGTATTTCAAGCAGGGAAGAATCACCCACTGCCAGTCGTGCCATGTTTAGCCGATGGTGAAATGGGGCCACGGGCTCCCTGGTTTTGTGGGGGGGAGAAGCGGACGGAATTAGATAGACTTTTTCCAACCCCAGTTCCTCTCCAATTTCCTCTGCTGTGCGCAAATGGCCCAGATGAATCGGATCAAATGTCCCGCCAAGGATACCTAATTTCAAAGGAAACCTCTTTATTGATTGACTATTGATTATTGACTATTGACGATTGATGAACTCGCAAAAAGTCAAAAAGTTCAAGGTTTGGAGCAATGCCCTCAGGGCTAACTACATATAATAATTCGCAATTCCTAAATCCATGTAAAAGGGACTTTTTACATGGGCGTCAAGTTTGATGGATCCGTAAAAAGTCAAAATCTATAGGATTGTCAAATTCAATATTCTCATAACAAGCTTAAATAATTCGTAATTCCTGAATCCCTAAATTCCTAAATCCATGTAAAAAGGACTTTTTACATGGGCATCGAGTTTGATTCGCGGACAAATATTTTACCTTGAAATAGTCAATAGTCAATCGAAAATAGTCAATCCTCAATCCCTAACCTGTCCTTGCCCATAGACAATAAATTTTGTAGTGGGCAACTCCTCCAGTCCCATGGGACCAAAGGCGTGAAGTTTTGAGGTGTTGATCCCAATTTCTGCACCAAGCCCTAACTGATTTCCGTCATTAAAGCGTGTGGAGGCATTGATTAGAACCACCGATGAGTCTACTTCAGCCAAGAAACGCTGGGAGCGGTTATAATCATTTGTAATAATTGCTTCTGTGTGATTGGAGCCATATTGTTCAATGTGATCAAGAGCTTCATCCATATTTGAGACGATCTTGACCGCAAGTATCAGGTCAAGAAATTCGGCGGGCCAGTCTGTCTCAACGGCAGGTTTGATTCTCTGGGACAATTCCAGTGTTCTGGGACAGCCTCTGATTTCCACATTAGCATCGCGGAAACGTTTCACCATGTCGGGGAGAAAATCGTTCGCAATGCCTTTATGAATGAGCATGGTTTCCATGGCATTGCAAACTCCCGGCCTTTGAACCTTGGCATTAAAGCATATCTCTCTGGCCATCTGAAGGTCAGCGTACTCATCCACGTATACGTGACAGACACCCTTGTAATGTTTCAGTACAGGGACACGGGAATGCCCTGTCACAAAACGGATCAGGCCCTCGCCTCCTCTCGGAATAATGGTGTCTATGTAGTCGTCAAGGCCGATCAAAATCTTAACTGCCTCTCTATCTGTGCTTGGAATAACCTGTATGGCCTTTGGAGGAAGTCCGGTTTCCACCAGTGCCTGTTCTAACAGATCCGAAAGGATCAAGTTTGAATGAATGGCCTCAGATCCTCCTTTAAGGATTACCGTGTTGCCGGATTTCAGGCACAGAGCGGCAGCGTCCACTGTCACGTTGGGACGCGATTCATAAATGAATCCAATAACACCGAGGGGTATCCGGACGCGTCCCACAAGCAGTCCATTGGGCTGTTTCCGCATTCCGGAGACTTCACCAACGGGGTCTGGTAAGGCAGCCACTTCCCTCAGACCGTCTGCCATTCCCCTGATTACATTGTAATCCATGGCTAATCGATCGATCATTGCGGCGGACAGGCCTGCCTTTCGTGCCTGCGTCAAATCCTTTTCATTCTCTTTGATAATATCTGCCTGCATATCAATGAGTTTGTCTGCCAATAACTCCAGAGTGGAATCCTTTTGTGCCCTTCCTACACGTCTCAATTGTCTCGATGCCGCTTTGGACTCTTTGGCCATGCCCTCGATCATGCCCGCAAGTGACATAACTCGTCTCCTTCTTTAATCTGATCGGCAAGGACGAGGTTGTCCCTATGGATCACTTCATCATCATTTTTGAAACCCAGCCTTGATTCTATCTCAGCCGTCTTGGCACCTATAATCTTATTAATATCACTCGAATGATAATTAACCATGCCCACAGCTACCTCTTTTCCGGTTTCACTGATCAGCAGCACGGAATTGCCGAGACTGAATCTACCCCTTACCTCCGTAATACCCGAGGGGAGAAGGCTCTTTCCGCGTTCCACAAGGGCTTTTTCCGCTCCATAATCAATAACTATTTCCCCTTTTGGAGACTTGGTGAATGCGATCCAGTGCTTTCGACTGCAAAGGGTCACTGCCTGGGGCAGGAAGAGTGTCCCTTCTTCTTTTCCCGTAAATATTTGTTTTAAGATACGAGGCTTGAGTCCATTGGCAATAATGGTTGAGACACCGGCAAGGGCCACTTTCTCTGCAGCTTTGATCTTGCTCGCCATGCCGCCTCTGCCCAGAAAACCTGGAATTGAGCTGGCCGATCTCGTAATTTTTCGGTTAACTTTTTCCACGATCCTGATGAGTTTCGCATCTTTGTGGGTTCGTGGGTCCTTATCAAAAAGACCATCGATATTGGTCAAATTGATTAGAAGATCGGATTCGCTCAGGTTCGTGACCATGGCACTCAGGTTGTCATTATCACCGAATTTTATCTCATCTACGACCACAGTGTCATTTTCATTGATGATGGGAATGATTTTCCACGAGAGCAGGGTAAAAAGGGTGTTGCGCGCATTTAAGTACCGGCGTCTGTGGGTGAGGTCATCACGGGTGGTCAGGATTTGTGCCACTTTTTGTCCGTGACGTCCGAAGGCCTCTTCATAAGCCATCATCAGGCTGCTTTGACCCACGGCAGCCACGGCCTGTTGTTGTGAGACTGACTGTGGCCTTTTGGAGAGTCCGATCTTTTTGAGGCCGGAGGCAATGGCACCCGAAGAAACCAGGATAATTTGGAGTCTCTTGCTCCTTAGCGCGCAAATATCCGTCGCCAGGTCTTCAATAACGGCCATGTTGAGGCCATTTTTGGCGGTCAGGACGCCACTGCCCACCTTAACCACAGCCCTTTTAACCGGTTTCAGCAGTTCTTTTCTCGAAATGTTTGCGACCTTTTTCTTTGGTCCAGCCATCATTCCTCGACCCATTTTTCTGCTATGATTTCCTTTAGTTCTTCAAGGCCTTCACCAGTCAGCGCAGAAATGGGTAAGGATTTTATTCCGACCTCTTCCAATGCCATTTGTAGGGTTCTTAAATCTCTGCGATCGGGCCCATAGCGGTCTACCTTATTAATCAGCACCATTTGAGGCTTTTCAACCAATGCAGGATTGTAGGCCTCCATCTCGTGTCTAAGCGCATGAAAATCTTCCAGGATATCCTGATCGGGCTGGTACGTAATGTCTAAAAGGTGTAACAAAAGCTTTGTTCGTTCAATATGCTTTAAAAAACGATGACCAAGACCACGGCCTGTGCTTGCTCCTTCAATTAATCCCGGTATGTCAGCGATAATTAGAGACCTTTCATCGTCAAAGGCCATGACACCCAGATTAGGGGTAAGGGTAGTGAAAGGGTAGCTGTCAATCTTGGGACGCGCCATGCTGAGGCGGGAAAGAAGTGTTGATTTGCCGGCATTAGGCAAACCGATTAGCCCGATGTCGGCCAAAAACTTTAGCGAGAGCTTTAGTTTTTTTTCCTGGCCGGGAAAGCCTGGATGGGCAATCCTTGGAACTCTGTTAGTCGAAGTGGCGAAACGTTGATTTCCTTTTCCTCCCTTTCCACCAGGGAGGAGGGGAAATTCCTGTTTGTCATGTATTATATCTGCAAGTAACGCACCTGTGTCAAGGTCTTCAATGACGGTTCCCAAAGGGACATCAATAAAAAGATCAGGACCGTTTTTGCCAAATTGGCTCTTTCCCCTTCCGGGTTTACCATCGGGGGCCTTAAAGCGCTTATGAGATTTGAAATCCGTTAAGGTATGGAGTCTCTTGCTCGCCCTTACTATTATGCTTCCGCCATCTCCGCCGTCTCCGCCGTCCGGGCCGCCTTTGGGTATGAATTTTTCCCTTCTAAAGCTGATGCAGCCTTTTCCACCGTCTCCCGATATGGCCGTAATGACTGTTTCATCGAGAAAGTCCATTTTAGATCTCAAGGGAAGCGGACAGCCTCATATTGCGTCTACGTAGCGTAAACACTAACCTTCTTTCGTTTCTTTCCGAAACGCTCGTAGGCAACAATCCCGTCAATTTTGGCAAAAATGGTATAGTCCTTTCCGAGGCCCACATTGTTTCCAGGGTGTAATTTGGTCCCTCTCTGACGGACAAGGATGTTACCAGCCTGCACCTTTTGACCACCAAATCTTTTTACACCAAATCTCTGACCGGCACTGTCCCTGCCGTTTCTGGAACTCCCACCTGCTTTTTTATGCGCCATGTTTCATCCCTCATCTACAGCTCGTTTTCGGCTTATTCTTCAATATTTTCGATATTAACAAGCGTGAAATGCTGTCTATGCCCTTGTTTTCGGCGATATCCTTTTCTTCTTTTATATTTAAAAACAATGATCTTCTTATTCCTACCCTGACGAGTAATTTGGCCAATGACCTTTGAGTTATCAAGATAAGGCTGACCCACCTTAACGTTTTCGCCGTCAGAGGTTAAGAGGACCTTGTCAAACGTGACGCTGTTGCCGACGTCCCCGTTGAGTTTTTCAAATTTTACTTGATCACCTGGGGAAACGCGGTACTGTTTCCCGCCAGTCATAATGACTGCATACATGATTTTTGCTCCTTCATAGAAAGTAAATTAAAAAATATATTTAAATACATACTTTATGTCAAGCCAAAAATATTTCTACCTGTGCGGTTAGATATAACCCAGTGAAATTTATCATGTCGTAGGGTGGGTTGAGCGGTTATAATCCGATGGGTTTTGCTAAATACACATAGCTTGTATATTGTGGAAAGTGTGCAAAACAAGGGTAAAACAGCGAAACCCACCATTCTTTTGAGGCTCAACCCATCCTACAACGAGCGTCAAAAATCTAACCACACATGTCGAAATAGTTTGCTCGGTAGTTTAAATTTTTCATTTTGTAACAGTTTAGCGCATTGGAAATAAGAAGGGAAGAGGTGTGGAGTTTTTTTCAGGGAGCCGCAATTTGCCGAAGGCGGGTGGTGAATTTTGGAGCCAATCTGTTGTTCAATAGAATGAGGGCTATTTTTTTACCGTCAGGGGATTTTTTAGCCTTCTTCGTGCCTCTTGGATCGTATAGCGGGTAACGACAGGCATATTTTCACCAGGCGTGTGTCCGAGGGAAATAGAGATGACATCTAAAAGCTCCGATTGTTCCACGGGTTTGAGCAGATATCCCGATATGCCCAGCTCCTTACAACGCACTGTATCACCTTTTTGCCCCACGGAAGTGAGTAAAATGATCTTCATATTCTTCCCACAGGGTTCGTCTTTCAGTTTTCTTGCCACCTCAAATCCATCCATTCCTGGCATTTGTAAGTCCAACAAGAGCAGCCGATAGGGATTTCCTGATTTGAACGCCTTTTTGGCCTTGATAATCGCCTCTTTTCCATTCACTGCCTCTGCAGGCACAAGGCCGCGTGGACATATCATATTTTGAAAGACCAGGCGATTAATTTCATTATCATCCACAATGAGGACTGTCAGACCAGACAGGTCTAAATCCATCAGGTGCAGCTTATCTCCGATTTTTCCATGGCTTAGTGCAAGACGGGCAGTGAAGTGCAAGGTGCTGCCGTGTCCCATTTCACTCTCCAACCAAATGCGGCCGCCCATCATCTCCACCAGGTGTTTGGACAAACTCAAACCCAATACTTCGCTGCCATGGTCTTGAACGGTGAATCCATCCACCTGGGTAAAGCTCTTAAAAACGTCTGCCATCTGTTCTCGAGGAATTCCAGTCCCAATGCCCGATACCACAAAATGCAAAACAACTACGCCATTTTCTTTTTTTTCTCCTTTTAATCCTATAACCACTTTTCCTTCTTTTGTGAACCTGATGGCATTTTGCGTCAAATTGATGATGATCTGGAAAAGCCGGCCCGGATCTCCCGTCAGAACGGTTGGGACGTCAGGCTCGATATGCCAGTTCAATTCAAGTCCTGCTGTTTTTGCATCTACAGTTAACTCGTTAGCCGCATTTTCCAGGGTGTTGCGTATGTCAAAATCGATTTCTTCCAGTTCAAGCTGACAGGCCTCAATATTGGATAAGTCCAGGATATCATTTAGAAAGGTTACCAATGAATCAGCTGACATCCTAACAGTTTCGAGATATTCACGCTGTTTTTTTGTGAGGCCTGTTCCAAGGGTGAGGTCTGTCATCTCTATGATGGAATCCATGCGATTACGGATCACATGGTTTATATTGGTGAAAAACTTACTGCTAAGCAGATCCGTTGATTGGGGTCTCACGGCTTTCTTATTGGTATGTATCATAGCTTATTGACACCCTTCTTTGTGCTTTCTTAGTCTCAAGGAGTAAATCTAAGAAAATTCATTTCCACTGGGAATTAACTTGCCCGAATTCGGACCGGTGAAGGCCACCATGAAAGATCGTTTTTTTAGCATGTTAAGTTGACTATGAAATACATCCCGCGGGAATGGATGGATATGGTTCAGACAACTGGTATGTATAAAGACCCTTGAAGCCCCACGGCAGTTCTTTTTTAAAGCGTTAAGTACTTCGTATGCCGATGCCCTGTCGAAATCACCTGTTAATTTCAGGTGCAGATTGTCACTGTTTCTATGGATGAGAATTTTAAAATCTGTTGCCATTAATATAACGTCTCGGAAATTCTATCCCGCCGAGGCGGGAAAATTATAGATATTTACTGAGGCTTGGTAATCTTGCCTCATCCCCGCTGAAACAGCGGGAAGAATAATGGA
>JAUWMY010000001.1 GCA_030612945.1 Desulfobacteraceae bacterium | reverse complement strand
GATTGATTAGGAATTCTTGACTATTGCTGAAGGCTGATAGTTTCATTAAAAGTCAAAATCTATATTTATGAGGCTCATAACTAATTGACATTACAATATGAAAATTCTGTTTTTTGTGTATTTTGCGCCTTTTTGCGGCTATATTAAAGGTTGAATGATTACATAAGGGACATTGATGGGAAAGGTTATAAACCTGCAGGAGAAATTCCAAAAACCGCCGGATAACCTGATTTGTTTAAGCCCATGGGAGTTCCAGAGGGCAGACTCGGAGGGCCGCCATTTTATCCAAATGTTAAGATCTCAGTCTGCCAGGCTGGAATGCCATCGTGACGAGATCTGCAAAAAAGGGGGGAAGGGCGTGTGGCACATCCCCT
This sequence comes from Desulfobacteraceae bacterium, assembly GCA_030612945.1. Taxonomy (GTDB): domain Bacteria; phylum Desulfobacterota; class DSM-4660; order Desulfatiglandales; family Desulfatiglandaceae; genus 4484-190-2. The sequence goes on along the minus strand of JAUWMY010000001.1, from coordinate 35,228 downwards.
CACACTTTTCCCTAAAGGGAGGCATGTCCTATACAATACGTGCCATGTACGCCTCCCTGGACAATGAGTATAGAATGAGGGAAATCTATTATCTCGCTGGACTCATGGACTGTTTGATTAACCAGGTCAATTCCGTTTTGAGGACTGACCTCCTAAAGGCAATGTACAATAAGGTTTTCGCAATGAAAACGGAGCTCAATATCCACTGGTACGGTCCTCTCGACCAGGTTTTACTCCCCGTTGAATCTCAGTTTTACAATGAATTCGAATACCGGTCTTCACTGACAAGTGCCTGCACAATGAAAGAGCTCTACCTGGCAATAAGGACAGGAACAGATGAAATGTTTGATATTCTTTCCCTGGAATATGTCTTTTATTGTCCAGGGGTGGGAGGATGATCATGGTGACGGAAAGAATAAAGGATCTCAAGCAAGAGATTGTCAGGCTAAAAGACAGTTTGGCTCAAGGCGAGCAGGAAATAGTGAAACTGAAAGAGAGCAATCTCTTTCTGGAGACCCTTTTTGACGGAATCAGCGAAGAAATCCTGGTCATCGATCAAAATTTCATTATCCAGGATGTGAACAAGGTTTTTCTCAAGCGCCATGGTTTAAAAAAAGAAGATGTGCTTGGCAAAAAATGCCATAAAATAGCATACCAATCGGATGTCCCCTGTGATTTCGGGGGACAAATATGTCCTCTTGAAAAGGCGAAAAAAACAGGCCAGAGGGTGGAGGTTACCCATTATCGTGAGTCCAAAGGAGGTGAGTTAGAAGAACTGATCCACATCATGTACCCCTTATCTCCGGAAGGAAAGGCGCCTACATGCTTCGTGGAAATAACCTGGGATGTCACAGAGTATCAAAATCTGATCAGGAAACTTAAGGCCTCTGAGAAAAAGTTTAAGGCTATACTTGATACAGCAACCGATGCGATTCTAAGCATTGATGAAGGTCAGAAAATCATTCTTTTTAACAATGCGGCCCAACAAATATTCGGATATTCCAGGGGCGAGGTGATAGGCAAAGACCTTAATATTCTGATTCCCTCCCAATATGGTGACCACCACAGATTTGTGAAAAGATTTTTAGACACAAGAACGCCAAAGGCCATTGGAAGGACCCTGTCACTTACAGCCCTGAGAAAAAACGGTGAAGAATTTCCAATAGAACTTGGACTGTCCCATCATCAAATGAAAGATGGCATCACATTCACGGCCATCATCAGGGATGTCTCCATGCAAAAACAATTGGAAAGAAAGGTCTTGCAATCAGAGCGTCTCGCCGCAGTGGGCCAGACTGTGGCTCACGTGGCTCACGAAATCAGAAATCCGCTCATGATTATTGGCGGTTTTTCTAACCAGATAAGAGAGAGCCTGACAGACTACAAGGCGAGACGAAAGTTGGATATGATTCTTGACGAGGTAAGCCGGCTTGAAAAACTTGTTGCCAATATTAGTGATTTTACCAAAGAGTACAAGCTTGTGAAGAGACTGGCAGACATCAATTCGGTAATCCGGGATGTCTTGAAAATCATGGGTGAAATTTATTCTTCCGAGAAGCATGAACTTACAGCAGGCTTACACCCAAATCTAAAGGAGATTAATTGTGATCCTGATAAATTGAAACAGGTCTTCATGAACATAATCGCCAATGGGATCGAAGCCATGGAAGATGGTGGAACAATCACCATTAACACTCAGGAATGGCATAATGGTGTAGAAATTCGCATAACTGACGAAGGTATCGGTATCAGTGACGAAGACCTGCTTCGCATCTTCGAACCATTTTACACGACCCGGGAACGAGGGTCTGGCCTTGGTCTATCAATATCCTACAAGATTGTTGCCGCACACAAGGGTGATATATGGGCTGTAAGCATGCCTGGAGAAGGAACGACCTTTGTCATCAGACTTCCCGCCGGATAGAATTCGACAAAACCCTTCACCGCTATGCGCTTTCCGCACCAGCCGAACACCACCTCAAGCAGGGCTCAACCTACCCTACGACTATTGAGGGCCAAAATTAGAATTGCTGGCCATGGTAATTTCCAATTGACAAATCAATTATCAGTTGCTATCTTATAAAAAGTTTCGCGGGGTGGAGCAGTCTGGTAGCTCGTCGGGCTCATAACCCGGAGGTCGTTGGTTCGAATCCAGCCCCCGCTACCATCGATATTAAGGGGCTTAGATGATAATCTAAGCCCTTTTTTCATGTAATTCCATATAAAATGAAAATCGATCCAAATATCAATATGGGGGGGTAAGGAGTTTGAGAGTTGGAAAATGGGGGTGTGTGGGTTAAAAAGGTAAAGAAAACTATACGTTAAGGTGAGGATTAAATTTTTAACGTTGGAAAATAATTTCTGTGAATTTCATGGGAATTTCCGGTTTTTTTCCACGCAGTTTTAAAAACTATGAATGAGATTCAGCGGCGTTTAAGTAGGGTTTGTTTGTTGGCGCAATCCGGGCAGAGAATTATATCTTTATGAATTTTAGCTTGGGATGAGGGGAAGGTTTTTTTACACCATGAGCATTGGGAAAGAGAGCCTCCCTGTTGAAGTTCTACGGTGATAGCTGAATTTTTACCGATAGCTATTATGTTATCATTTAAAAGAGACATACTTTCATTTAGTTTGATGATTTCTTTTTTGATTCTAAGGGTATAGTCGCGAATCTGAAAAATAAAAAATGGCATCAGGATGGACATAATTAAAAGTATAAGAACAAAAATTCCGATTAATAATGAAGAAAGATTTTCCAATACAAACATATAGACCTCCTATGTGAAAATTACGAAAATTATATTACCTTCCTTTCGGTAGTGTCCTCGGCGGGGCCTGGCGAAGAACCTTGGGAAGCCTTCTCAAGGGCATCGATTCTCCCTTTTAATTCATCACATTCATCTTGTAAAGCCTTTATCTGGCGGGCCTGTTGGGTGTTATCGTATTCGCGGCGGGCGGAGAGTTGGAAGGCGCGGATGTTGGCCTGGATGGCAGGGATCAGTATTGGGTCATTAGAATCGAATATCTCACCCAGGCCTTCTATAGCCGCCCTGAGTGGCCCTTTAACCTGGCCCTCCTTCGGCTCAAACTCCGTAATGGTAAGGGGAGCCCCTTCAACCTCACGCTGGCGCGTCTTTCCGTAGAGGCCCTCCCCGTCCTGTAATTCTAATTTATTCCCCTGGCATAGCAGCGTCCCCTCAGATACAGGACCTATCTGGCCTTTTTCAAGGTAATCAACTGTCACATTAAAGTATTTGGCTAATAAAAACAACACAGCCTTCCCAGGGACATAACCTCTTTCAGCTTTATTATAACTTCCCTCGCTAATACCAGCTCTTTTAGCAACCACTTTTTGGCCCACAATCTTCCTATTTATAAAAGGCAGAGCACTCCTTAATTTAAATAATCTTTCCGCAAATTTTTCGTTTTTTTCCGTCTTTTCCATCATAATATTTTGTCCAGATTGGATTATTAAACCTGGACACTTTTCTGGACACGGTTAAAACAATAATAACATATCGAATTAATTATATATTTTAAATTTAATTCAGTAAAACAAAGAAATATTTCTGGACACGTAGAAAAAGCTTGACACCTAATATAATAACGTGTTTTAATGTGAGTTATATCATGTTAACGGTTTTTAATTAAATTCAGATTTTCCGCTTAACCAGAAATAAAGGAGTAGAATTATGCACCCAGCAGATATTCAAGCTGAACTAAAAAAGAGAGACGTCACGCAAGCTTCTATTGCACAAGACCTGGGCGTTTCTCAATACCATGTTTCGGGGGTTATCCATGATCCTGAAAAGCGTCCATCAGATCGGGTCATGAAGGCTATCTCTAAAATTATCGGCCGCGATCACCGGGAAGTATTTCCGGAGTATTATTTTAATTTAAAGCGCCGAAAAAGAGCTTTTTAACACCGTTACGTTATAAATAACCTTCAAGATATAGGTTGTCAATGTCTAAAGCACGCCGAAGAATTGACGATAAACAGCTTTCTATTTTTGATCTTCTGAAAGATCTCTCCGAGACGGGGATCCCCACCGAAGGACAATTCAAAATAATCGACCAATTACGGGGTGCACTCAGGACGGCTATTAAAGGGTGTCCTCTTTCCAGGTACCAGATTGCCGGGGAGATGAGTGTGCTCCTGGATCAGACGGTGACCAAGGAAGTGATCGATTCCTGGACGCGCGAATCCGATGAGATGAACGGGCGGCCTGGGAGGCATATTCCGGCAGAGTTTCTTCCTGCGTTTTGCCGGGTAACGGGAAATAATGATCCGCTGATCGTGATGGGCCGGAAGGTTGGGCTGTTTGTTTTGCCAGGGCCGGAGGCGTTGAGGGCGGAGATCCAGAAGTTGGATGAACAGATCAAGAAGGTCAGGGACAGGAAAAAACGGCGCATGATGTTTTTGGTCGAAATGGAGAAAACTAAAAATGAAGGGGCTGGATGAGACTATTACAAAATGGGAACTGGCGGAGATATTAGGGCAGAATGAAAGGACAATAAGGCGGAGGGCGAAAAAAGAAGGATGGCCAGTCAATATTGTAAATAATCGCGGGGATCAGCGGTTTATTGTGAGTGGGCTACCTGAGGATGTGAGGATGGCGGTTATGATGGAGCGAAGCAGGAAAAACACAACATCTTGTATGTCCGGGAGCTCCTTGGACCACAACATCTTGTGGAAGAGGGGAAAGAGCCAGGGACCGGAACAAGCCGGAATAAACTCCGATCAGAGGGCAGTGGATAGTATATATAAGGTTGCAAAAGGTGTGCCGGAAAGGGGATTGGTTGAAAATACTGTTAATATAGACAGCATTTCATCCGATAGGCCTCTCCGGGGGTGGCAGGATCGGCAGGCTCTGGCCTGGATGGACGTGTTGAGCCTGTATATGCGGAATACTGCTCAAAAGGGCAGTATCAGGAGATCCGTAGGGGATGCTAAGCGGGATTTTGTCCTGGCATATAATAATGGGGCCTGGCCGAAGCTGTTGGAGATATTAGGTCAGACTTCATATCAAACTTTACAGCGGAAATTAAGACAGCTCCAGACTACCGATGGGGCTAACTATACGGTCCTGGCTCCCAGGTATGGGAGTAGTTGGAAAAAGAGATCGATAAACCAGGATCAGGCCCAGGTGATACTTTCGGTTGTGCGCTCACCTTATCAACCCAAAAAAACATCAGAGATAATCAGGATTTCAAAGGCCATCATGGGACAGAAGGGCATCCAGGATGGTCTTTCAGATTCTACTTATCGCCGGTTTCTCAAAGATTGGATATCGGTCAATTACGACCAGTGGATTTGGTGGAGAGAAGGGGATAAAGGCCTGAATGATAAGGTTCTGCCCTGGATCGAGCGGGATTACGACCGGATAGACGTGGGCGATGTTGTGGTGGCCGACGGTCATGTGCTCAATTTCGAGATCCTGAACCCCTGGACGGGCAAACCAAAGAGAATGATCCTGATCCTCTGGTATGACATGAAATCGAGCTACCCGTTGGGCTGGGAGATCATGCCCACGGAAAATACACAGGCCATCAGCTCGGCCCTGCGCCGGGCCATTATCCGGCTGGGTAAAATTCCGAAGGTGGCTTATCTGGATAACGGCAGGGCGTTCGCCTCGCGGTTTTTCCGTGGAGTGGACTTTGATGAGACGGGTTTTAACGGTATATTCGATAAGTTAGACATCAAATCCATATACGCCTGGCCGTATCATGGCCAGTCCAAAACCATTGAGAGATTCTTCGGGACATTCGCCGAGTTAGAGCGGATGTCTCCTTCCTATATAGGTACCTCCATTGCCGAAAAGCCACCGCGTCTCAATCGCGGGGAAAAACTCCATCGACAGATACATGAAAAAATCACCGGTGGCTTTGTGCCGACGCTCCTTCAGGCGCACCGGGCCATTGCGGCCTGGTTTGACGAATATGCCCGGCGGCCACAGAGGGGACACCTGGCGGGGAAAAACCCCTGGCAGGTTTTTTCGTCCGGCCAGGGTGATGGAGTGGATATTAACAGGCTCAGGTACCTTATGATGAGCGAGGACGTCCGCACCATACGCAGGCACGGCATTAAGTTCCTGGGCCGGTGGTATTACGACCCTGAGCTGTATGGGCGCAAGCATGATGTGACTATTAAATACGATCTCCAGGACCCGAGCTCTATCCTGGTCTATGAGGGCGATGAGTTTGTGTGCGAGGCAGTGCCGCCGCCAAAGGTACATCCCGCGGCAGGATACCTGGGTGATGATGAGGATAAGAAGCTCCTTGCCGAGCAGATTGGTTTGAAGCGGGGGCTGGAAAAATCGACAGTGTCGTCGGCCAGGGAGTTTGTGGAGTTGTCGGTGGTGCCGGAGGTGAGATCGCAGATTGAGAATGCGGGGTTTGGAATCAGAAGACAGAAGACAGAAGACAGAAGACAGGAAAAGAAAGTTCTGGCGCTGCCTTTATCTGAGGCGGAGAAGGAGAAGATTCAGAAGGATTTTGAGAAGCTGGATGCGGATCAGACGCGGGTGGATATATGGGAGCAGTTGCCCAAGATGGAGGACGCGGATCGGTATGAGAAGCTGTTGGAGATGGAGAGCCAGGCCATGCTCATTATGCGGGATGAGCAGGCTTTTATGCGGTATTTCGAGGAGACGGAGCAGTATATGCGGGATGAGGATTATTACGATGATTACAGGGCCAAAATGGCGTTGATGTATCAGAGTGAGAGTTGATTCACCGCAGAGACGCAGAGAGCGCAGAGAATATAAAGGAGAAAAAGAGAAATGGATGTCAGGAAGTATGCCGCGATGCAAGATGTCTTTATTGATAACCCATTTGGCATTTGGCGTATTATCGGTTTTTTAGAGCCTGATGGGCGGTATCAGTCATTGAAAAAATGGAAAGATGTGGGGAAAAAAAACGAAACGGCAATAAGGAATATTGATAAATTTAAAGCCAGTTTGGATAAAACATGAAAGCAATTACTTTATGGCAGCCCTGGGCGACGTTTGTGGAGGTGGGGTGGAAGAGCATAGAGATCAGGACTCATCAGCGGCTTAAGGGTCTTATAGGACAAAGGGTCGCTATCCATGCAGCTAAGAAGATTGATACTAACTGTCTTCTTAACCGGTTTATCCCTTATATGGATTCAATACAGCGTTTAAATTTATGGAAGCATGTGGACAGATGTAGAGGTCATATAATTTGTACTGCCACGGTCGCGGACGCGAGATGGGCGCCGAATGTGGATTTTGTGGAACGTGAGGAGTGGAACGGGAAGGCTATGTGTGAGGTTGCGGGTAAGTTTTGTTTGTTCCTGGAGAATATTAAGCCGCTTAAGAACAGGGTACCGTTCCGGGGGCGCCAGGGGATATTTAATGCGCCGGATGAGTTGATAAAAGATTGATTCACCGCAGAGACGCAGAGGGCGCAGAGAATACAGGGGAGAGAACGTGGAATATACACCTAAAGAAATTTTAGGCCTTGGTAGGCATCAGGTTATTCATTTGGTGGAAACAGGAATAATTAAACCCCTCAAGGATGTTAGGGGCAGAGGAAGAGTCCGAAAATATTCTGAACATAACCTGAAACAGTTAACAGCGGTAAAAATTTTAATGGATTGCAAAATACCACACCGGGAAATAGGCGATATTTTAAGAGAATGGAATGATGATATTGACGGGCTGATTATAAAAGCTAAAGAGTTTTACAGATTGTTTTGTTGCCTAAAGAGTCGAAAAAAAGAGGAGGAAGTATATGAAACCGATTGAAGTGAAGAATCCTTTTATCCGTACTAAGAATGTTCGGAATTTTGATGTGATGATGGAAGGGTTGGCGTTGGCAGAGGGTGAGGGACGGTTTGGTATTGTGGATGGCGAGGCGGGGCTTGGTAAATCGCGGACCGTACAGAGGTGGTATGCCAATAATACTAACAGCGTTTATCTCCGCACGCAAAAAATATGGTCGTCTTCGTACACGGGATTTTTGCAGGCATTGTGCCGCGAGCTGGATATTAAGCCTGTCCCGCATTTTAAAAGCCAGTGTTTCACCGATGCCGTGAACGCTCTCCTGCAGAGGCCGCGGGCCATATTTATTGACGAAATCGAGCGCCTGCCCTCGGTCTTTCTGGAGGTCGTGCGGGACCTTACCGATATTACCGGGTGCCCGGTGATACTTATTGGCGAAGAGAACCTGCGCTCATATATGCGAGCGAACCAGCGTGTGTGGAGCCGGACGTTTCAGCAGGTGGAGTTCCGGCCCATCGGTGCGAGTGACATTATGCTGTATTTCAGGGAGGCCTGCGGACTTACACCGCCTGCCGAGGCGTCGGCGGCCGCTCAAAGGCTGTCGCAGGGAAATTTCAGGGGCGTGCGGCGGATAGTATTGAACCTGGCCCAGATATGCAATGCGAAGAAGACCAGTGAGATCAGTGTTGAGATGATTGAGATTGCGTATAAGACGGGGCTTAGTGGGTGAAGAAGTGCCTAAAGTGCCTAAAGTTTGAAGTGCCTAAAGTTAAGGAACGCTTCGCTTGATTTTTAGGGGTAGAGAAATGAAAGAGACGTTTACGGGTAGGATCAGGACGGCGGCGCTGAGGTTGGGACGGCATGGCAGCGGATTTACTGTCAATCATATTTGTGATCTCTCCATGATCCAGACTTACGCGGATAAGAGAAAGGTGCGCCAGGTGATGGGGGATCTTGTTAAGGCAGGTGAATTTGAGCGTATGGGAGAAGGTATATACAGGCTATTGCAGAAGCCGTCGGGAAAGTCCGCCAGAAAAACGGCGGATAAACCCCAGATCCAGGAGGTTATGTGGCGGGTTTTGAGGGCGCGGCGGACTGTGACTTTGGCGGATATGGAGGAGCTGGCCGGGGCCGCGCCTACTTATGCGACCGAGTGGTTGCAGATGTTGGCCAGGAGGAAGATTGTGCGGCATCTTAAAAATGGATCGTGGCAGATGATAAAGGATCCGGGTCCGAGTATGCCGCTTAATGATGAGAAGGCGGAGAGGCTTCGGAAGTTGCGGGCCAAGAAGAAAGAGGCGTTGGATGCGATGGATCGGGCGTTTATGGCTATTGCTGAGGCGCGGATGGCGATGGCGGAGATAGAAGAATAGCTCTCACAGAGACACAGAGAACGCAGAGGGTAAACGAAAAGCATAGGGCATGGAGCATAGAGTAAAGGCGGCATTTGAGTTGATTCGTGAGGAAGCTGTGGAGCGATTAACGGCCGCAGGAGATTATCCGGGGAAGCTATGTGAAGTTTCGTTGGAAGTGGATACACTTTTACTCAGTGAAATGGCTGCATTTAGGGAGGCGGAGAGAGATGGAAGAATGAAGACAGAGGTCAGATGTCGGAAGTCAGAAGTCAGGAGATAAAAAAATGGAAAAAAGTCAAGTGAGTAATGAAGAGGCGACGAGTAAAATATTGATGATTCTTTCCCGGCATGTGGGATCGGAGAAGGCCGTCGATATGGGAGAATTATTTTCGAGGGTATTTGATATGCCTTACACCAATAAAATCAATCATACGCGGCGGCTTCGTACTGTTATCACGGCGTTGAGGCAGAAAGGGATACCTATTGGATCTACGGCGGCTCAAAATGGCGGCGGGTATTATCTGGTCAGGGCCGGGTCGGAGCTGGATGAGTACTGTGGCAGGCTCCGGAGGGCGGCGCTTGGTAAGCTGAATCTGGAGTCACGGTTGAGGAAGATTTCTCTGGAGGAGCTGCTCGGCCAAATGGCGTTAAATTTCACCGCAGAGGGCGCAGAGGGCGCAGAGTAAAGTACGGATGGTCAACCCTGAACCCTTGCTTGCCCCGGTATTTCCGGGGAACCGTGAACCTTGAACCACGACTGGAAGGAGTAACATGCAAGAAGCAGTACGAAAAGACGCGGATAAATTATTGGATGCCATCGGCAAGGCCACGGCGCGACTCCAGGCCTCCGAGGCCGAGGCGGAGAAGGAGATCGAGGGTGTTCGGGCGCATTACGCGAGGAGCATTGATCCGATGCGGGATCGGTTGAAGGGGTTGGATAAGGAGTTGATTGGTCTTATGAAGTCCCGGTGTGTGCCTCTTTTTGATGGGAAGGATACGCTGAAATTATTGCACGGGATATTGCTGTATGCTCGGGAGATGCGGGTGTCTATTCCGAGGGATGCGCTTTTGAAGATTGAGGCTGCGGGATGGGATGAGGCAGTTAAGATTGCGAAGAGCGTGGACCGGGCGATGGTGGAGAAGTGGACGGATGAGAGGTTGGTTGTGATTGGGGCGAAGAGGAAAGAGAAGAAAACATACAGTTACGAGTTGCGGGATACGGGTTGCGAGTGAGTTTTTTCCACGCAGTTTGAGAAAAATGGCAGATCGAAATTATATATTACGCACGTTATTACGGGTTATTGAGACACTGCTCAAGGGGCCGTATACTATCAAGGAGATTTCCGATATCACCGGTCTGAGCATAAGGGTCTGCTACTATTACGTCAAGACGATCAGCGAGGTGTTACCGGTCCGGTCGGTAAGGCGTACAAGGGCGTTAAAAGGAAGCGGGCTGGTACCCAAACACTACTGGATAGAATCATGAAAAAAACAGTTAAAAAAGCGTCTGACATATACTCACGGCAAAACCGGTTATTGCATAAGGCGTTTGCGGCCTCTGGGTTTCCGTACAATGTAGATAAGGTGGTTTGGATCGCGCTGATGACGGATATTGCGGGGCGGCCGGTTGGCGGTTTGAGTGAGCTTACCTTAATTGAGAGACATAGGCTGATCAATCATTTTCAGAAAAAGGGTATGAAGCTTTTTTCGCCTGCGGTACCGGTGAAGATCCGGGGGTGGAAAAAGGGGGACCCGGATGTTGAATATGAGTTCCGGCAGGATGATGATCCGCAGATCCGTATGATGTATGCCATGTGGGCGGAGATGGGGTATGCGGCCAAGACGCTGCGGGGGCTTTGCTGGAAGAGGTTTAAGAGGGATGATCCGAGGTGGCTCTCGAATGAGCAGCTTATGACTTTGTTTAATATTGTTAGGGCGAGGGCAAAACAAAAAGGAGTTGCTGTCTACTACCAAAGGAATTGACTATTGACTACTGACTATTGACTATTGGATGAACGCTTCGCTTTAATTTTTAGGAGAAATATATTGTATGTTTTTACGGAGCACGCGCGGGAACGGTGGGAGGAGCGGATCGGCGGGGAGCTGCCGTCGATGCTGGAGATTCAGGGTATTATTGAGGAGTCGGTTGTGTTGCAGAAATTCCGGCTGGCCTATACTCCTCGGGGGATGCCGTTGGTTTTTTTGTCGGTTTACTGGAACGCACGGCGGAGTATTGTCATGAAAATAGATGAACGGTGTGGGCGGGTTGTGACGGTCTTGGGGGCAGAGGGTTCCGGGAATACCGGAATAAACTGCGGGCATGGGGCATAAGGTAAAAGAAAGGGTTGGAAATTATGAATAAATATAATGTGAAGGGGACAATGCGGGTGAAGGGGAAGGTTGAATTTTTGATATTAGCGAAGAGCTTAGATGATGCGATGGATATTTGTGATGAAAATCCGGGGGATTTTACTGATTTATCCATGCTGAATTCAAAGACTTGCGAGATGGAGTTTGAGGCGGATGAGGTTGTTGTGGTCGTGCCCAGTAGGCGGTAAGAATTGACTATTTTCGATTGACTATTGACTATTGAATGAATGAGAAAAGATTATGGAAAAGTATCCTGTGTATTGTTCTTGGTGTGAGAAAAAAGGGATTAAGACTGTTGTGAGCTGGTCGGCGGCTGAAGGGTCGAGCGGGATCTGTGGGGCCTGCCATGAGGATATGATGCGGCAACTGGTTGCTATAAGGGCGGCGAGCCAGAAAAGAGGAAAGGGATGGGAAATAGGAAATAGGAAAGAGGAAAGAGGAAAGAAAAGCCTGTCTTCTATTTTCTGATTCCTGTTTTCTAATTTCTGTCTCTTATCTATTTCCTGTTTGTTAGAGAGGAGGGGGCATAATGGATACTTTACCGGATCAAAGCTGGAAGAAGGAAACGAATTTTTATACTCGAGTCCTGGCCAGTGAAGAGTGTTTTTGCGACCGGGAAAAGAAGCATGGATATGCGTTTTGTTATGGCTGCTATAAGCGACTGCCGCCGGAAATGCAAACGGCCCTGTATCGGTTGGTTGGCAAGGGTTTTGAGCAAGCATACGAAGAGGCCGTTAAGTGGCTTAGCGAAAACGAATAAGGGGTTGAATAGATGGAAATGATCATGATGAGCATCAATGAGAGTTGGATTTGGTTGGGGCCATTATTAGTAGTTTGTTTTGGAACGGCGCTGATTGCCCAGATCGGGGATATGTGGAAACAGGAAATAGAAAAGAGGAAAGAGGAATCAGTAAACGGTGAACCTTGAACCCTGAACGGAGAACCCCTTTTATGATTAGATGTCCGAAATGCAGTTATAAATTCGACTATCGTGAGGCGGTTATGGATGATGACTGGAGGGGTATAATAAGGTTATTGCCGGTATTTGGTAAGCATGGAAAGTTAGTGTTTGAGTACGTGGAGAAGTTCGGCATTAAACCGCTGTCAATCAAGAGCAGTAAGGTTCTCCGGCTTCTTCAACAAATGGGGACGTTGTTTGAAAAGGAGTCTTTTGAATGGCGTAAAAGTAACAAGTCCTTATCTAAGTCGGGCATTTTGGAGGCCCTTGAAATTGTTGTGAATAAGAATTTTGATGTGCCCTTGGAGAACCATAATTATCTGAAAAAGGTGATGGTGGGGATCTCGGAAAGGGAAGTTAAGGAGAAGAGTGTGAGGGCGGAAAAGCAATTAAGGAAACGGGAAATAGAAAATAGAAAAGAGGAAATAGGAAACAGGAGACAGGAAGGGGAGATGACGTCGGGGGAATTTCGGGAACGGATCGGGAAGTTGGCGGGGCAAATGAAGGGAATTGGTAAAGAGGAAACAGAAAATGGGAAATAGGGGTAAAAAAGGGTTTTTTGATGCTGGAGTTATATTTCTGGGTTTTGCCTTGATATTGGCTTTGGCTGTCATTTTGTGGGACTGGCGTGCGGGTGTGGATGATTCGGTGAATGATCGAATTGCCTTGCTGGAGAAGCAGATGAAAGATAAGATCCGGCCGGTTATCCAGATTAATCGGGGCACGGTCTATAATACGGACGGGGAAGTTGTGATCGAAGGCTTGAAGGATTGAAAAAAATGCTTGACAAGATAAAATGGATATGCTTATTATGGGGACGCTATAACAAAATGGCGGTATCCGCCCCGTCTGGTGGCTTTTTTATTGCTAATATAAGTTTCCCCGAGGTCCCCACTAACCGCGAGGCGTGGGCGGCTGCCATTTTGGCCGTAGCAGACTCTCGGGGATTTTTGTTTGTGGGGGCCATAAGGGAAACGGCTAAGATAAAATGGAGGTAAGTTATGGGAAACGTGGTAAAATTTGAGGCGCACGGCAAGGAGTATCCTCTTTCTATTATTGAAAGGGAAGCCGAACGGATTGTAAGTTTGCAACAAGTCGGTGAGGCTATTGGCAATAAACAGCCCAGGAGAACACTTCATGACCTTAAGGAATCACATGAAATCGTTGAGGAAAAACACTGCCGTTCGATTACCGAACACCAGGTCGGAGACAAACAGGCAAGAAAAAGGACATATCTCACTGCTCGCGGAATGATAAGGTTTTCGATGAGATCCCAAGGTCAACGTGCAAGGGAATTTCGCAACTGGGCAGAGGATGTGCTTTATGAGGTTATGACTACTGGGAGCTATTTCTCCAAAGATATGAAATTATTGAAAATAAGCCATGAAAACAGAAATGCCGTGTTCAATAATGATGCAATGTGGCTATTTTATATGGCATATTGGAATAATGGTAGGCGAGATTTGGAAGCGCTTGACAAGGTAGAAGAAGCGATATGCCAATTCGGAGAAATTAAGCACTCAAATGGAGCGGTCTATAAAATGCCTGAAGAGATCCGAAATGAGGCCAGGGAACTGGGCTTTAAGCAGGGACTTATCTTTTTCGAGATATGCGATATGTATGATATTTCGATGGAGAGGTTAATAAAACACTGCCGTTTCAGGACTTTGGGCCTGACCCAAAAAGAGGTTGCGGCCGCCTGCGGGGTCTCGGTTGATCAGGTGAAAAGGATAGAAAAAGATCTTAGGGGCTCAGGCATTAAATTTAAACCCGTGATAGGGAGTGAAAGAAAGAAACGATTTTTTAAAGAATTGCCAGGGGCTTTATCATTCAGCCCGTTGCCTATGGCTCCGGTATCAATCGTAAACCCAAAGGAGGTGTAATATGACAGCTAAAATACACCGACTTGAAACCGGCTATATACCGGAACGGAGCGATAAGATAAAAGAGCTCCTGGAAGGCATGGAAAAGGAAATCGGAAAATCCCTTAGGCTAATCGGGGACGCGACCTGGATAATTTCCGGGTTGTATTTAAATCTCAAGGATATCACGGAGTTCCGGAAAGGAAAATATGTTGACATTCTCGGCCAGAAGAGGTAAGTAAAAAATTGACTATTGGTTATTGTTTTTTTAATAGTCAATAGTCAATCGAAAATAGTCAATAAATAAGGCCCGGTCAATCGCGTGCTAATGTTTCACAGCGAATGGCCGGGCTTTTTTGTGCCTAACGAAAAGTGTAACTATGTTATTTTATTCACATTATTTGAATTGCTGGTTTTTTGTATCACTTAACTGAAAATGGAATATGAACCGGATAAACGTTTTGAGTGTCCTTGCTGTGGACAGAACTGGATCGATATCCGGTTGGAGCGGCTGGTATGGCATATTGAGGAACGGGCCGGGGAAAAGCTCGTTATTACATCCGGGTATAGATGTGAGAAGCATAATCGTAAGGTGGGCGGATCTGAGACATCGAGCCACTTAAGAGGGCTGGCCGTGGATATCGGGGTTGACAGGTCGCGTCTCAGGTACCGGGTTATCGGGGCCGCGATCCGGCTGGGGTTTCACCGGATCGGGGTTGGGAAGGATTTTGTGCATCTGGATATTGACCGGCAGAAGGATGCGAGGGTGATTTGGATCTACTGAAAGAATTGACGATTGACTATTGAATATTGACTATTATTTAGCGAACGCTCCGCTGCTTTTTTAACCTTGAACCTTGAACCCTGAACCGTGAACCCCCGAGAGGGCATAATGAGTCAGTTTACTAAACCATTGCAGGTGGATCTTATCGGAGTAAATAAATGGCAACTGCTTGAGTCTTTTGAGTATCACGTGGGGAGCTATCCAAGCAAAAACATTATCAGGGCGCCCCTGGGCTTCGTCACTGATTTTGCCAGTATCCCGCGGCTTTTTTGGAATATCCTGCCACCGCAAGGGATGTACGGCAAGGCCGCCGTTATCCATGACTGGTGTTACTGGTCGGCGTGTTTTGATCGAAAAAAAAGTGATAAGATTTTCCTTGAAGGAATGAAGGCGCTCAAGGTCAAGCGGTGGAGATACGCGCTGATGTATTCCGTTGTCAGATGTTTTGCCTTCGGGGCCTGGAACATGCATCGCAAAGAAAAACATGAATGTATAACAAAATTTAAATTACGCAAATACGGAGGAAAAAAACGATGAGAATTTTCAAGAAAAACTTTATTGCGCTGAGCATCTTAGCTGCCCTGGCGGCGCTGGTTATGGCTGCGCCGTGTTTTGCGGGGGACAAAACAATAACTTTTGGCTGGGAGTATGTGGATCCGGTTGGCCAGGGTGTGGATAAATTCAGAATCTATAAATCCATGACGTCAGGTGTTTATGACCATGATGCCGACATGCTCGTTGAGCTGACCTATACCACAGAGCAGACCGAGTATGAGGTTGATGGCGTGCTCACAAGTCCGGACGGCCAGACCGTGACATGGTATTTCGTGGCAACCGCCCTGGATGACCAGGGTAATGAGAGCATACATTCGAACGAGGTATCGGCCCTGATTGATTTTGAGTCGCCTGCAGGCGTTATAAACTTCAAGGCCACCTTGAACGTTGTTCCGGAGTAAATTCGGAAAAAGGGGGGAAGTTATGAGACATAATATCCAAAGGGCATTCGTGGCAATTTTGGCCCTGGCGCTTTTTATGGCTGTGGGCTGCGTGACGGTCAAGCCGGTGCAAGATCCGGGGGTGCAGGCCCTGCTTTATTCGGAGGCCGGATTTAACCTGGCTTTTTTCTGCCTCAAGGGAGAGCCGGACGTGGTTCTGGAGCGGACCGAGACGGCCATCGAGACGGCAAAGGGTATGCTGGAGGCCACCGATGTTGCGGAGATGGTAGGCGTGATGATCACATATATCGAGGACTCGCCCCAATTCCGCACCAGGTACGAGGAATATAACGCCGTGATTACCAGCTCGGTTCATCTCCTGAAGGGGCTCATACAGATAGATATCGAGACCACGGAAGACGTAGAGAAGGTTAAAAAAGGCCTGGTTCTTTTCCTCGATGGTGCGTTGGACGGGGTTGGGGAGTTGCGGCGGATTATGGCGGCGGCCAAGGAAGTGACGGCTTAGAAAATAATCAATCAAAAGGGGAGCTTTAAAAATGCCTGGAGAAGAAGCTAAAATCCTGGGTGAACAGTTCGCCAGGTTAGACGAAGCCCTCTCCGGGATACATGCGGTACAGGAGCGTCAGGAAAAGGCGCTGATCGATATCTTCAAGGAGTACCGTGAGACCGGAGCCAAGATCACGAGGCTTGACACGGTCACACGGATGAGTATTGCCGAGCAAAAACGGATCAACCGTGAAGTTCGTGAAGATATCTGCAAGGTTGAAGACAATTGGGACATCAAAAATACCCAACTTGATACGAGGATGCGTTCGACAGATCGCCGCATAGCCTATTTCGCCGGGGGCGCGGCAGTGGCATTGCTTATTTTCGATCTTGCCCTCAGGTGGATAATCGTAAAAATATTATGAGGAGCATCACATGGACAGAGACAGGATGTTAGGGGTCATGACGCGTAAGGAGCGGGAACGGGATCAGATCGAGATCAAGATCGATCGATGCGTCAAGGATTTGAACTATTACTCGTATCCGTCGGACGGCATAGAGAGTGTGGACCCGGATGCGGTCCTTCAGGCGGCTAACGAGTTGAAAAAGCTGTGTGATGAATGGAAAACCCTGGGCAAACGAATTAAAGATCTCCGGGCAGAGGTCGGACTGTGAGCAAGCGAGAGCTTTATTACGATCAGGCCGAACGGCTCTATGTGCAGGGCGGGCATAGTATCGAGAGGATCAGCCAGATCCTGCCGGTGAGCGCCAAGTCCCTGTACCAGTGGAAAAACTACGGGGACTGGGGGACCAGGAAACGGGCTCATCTGGCCAGCCGTAGGAACGTTGCCGACATACTCCGCCAGAGGTTGGAGGAGAAGATAGGCGAGTTCGAGGGAAAGACATTTACGGCGGCCGATGCGGACGAAATATCCAAGATCTCGGCCACCATAGACCGGATAGAGAAAAGCGCCTATGACCTGCGTGCCGTCAGTGTAGAAGTTATGGAGCGTTTCGGGAAATATCTCAGGGCAAATCTCAAGGATACTAATGAGCTCCAGAGGATCAGTAAGTATATACAGGGATTTTTTGAGTGGCTGGAAGCGAATGGCTGAAAGAATTGAATATTGACTACTGACTATTGACTATTATCAAGGGAACGCTCTCTCCGAGCCGGAGGCCGCTGATCTGCATCGAGGCTTTTGTCAAAACAGGAGCGTAGCGTTCATCCAATAGTCAATAGACAATCGAAAATAGTCAATCATAAACGGAGAATATGGCAAAAAAGATTACCATAAAGCAGAAGCTGACTAAGGCGGAATTCAAAAAGAGATACAACAATGTCCTTGCCGCTTTGACGGCCGAAGTATTGCCTTTTTCTGATGAGCCGGAGGAACAAAAAAAACGGGTCGAGCGGTCTAAGTACGATCACTTCTATTTTTTCCGCACCTACCTGCCCCATTATTTCTACGCCGAGGAGGCGCCCTTTCACCATGACCTGATCGAGGATCTGGACACCCGGCCCGACCCGAATGACCCGGCGGACGTTATGGTCCCGGTTGTGGTTGCGGCCCCACGGGAATTTGCAAAGAGCACTATTACCAGCTTCGGCTATGTGATTCACCAGATATGTCATGAACTCAGGCACTTTGTCATCCTGGGCTCTGACACAGAGGATCTGGCCGGGGACCTGGTGGGGTACCTGCTTTTGGAATTGGCAATGAATCAGCGTCTTCGCCAGGATTTCGGGCATCTGGCCGAGGTGGACTGGTCTGTTTATGGTTTTGTGACAAAAAATGATGTGCGTGTCCTTGCCCGTGGCCGGGGTCAACGCATCCGGGGACTCAAGCATAAACAATACAGGCCCGACTTAGTTATTTTCGACGACCTGGAAAATGACCAGAATGTCAAAAATCCGCGCATAGTCAAGGGCCTTTTGAAATGGATCAAGGAAACGGTATATCCGGGCATCGCATCGACGGGCAACCTTTTTCTCATTGGCACAATACTGGCCAAAAGGGCGGCCCTCAATATCATCATACGAGGCGAGGAAGAGCCTTATAACCACTGGATAAGCCGTATCTACAGGGCCATCCAGGAAGACGGCACATCCCTCTGGCCCGCGGCGCACCCAATCGAAAAGCTCCTGAAGCAAAAAAAGATCATGGGCTCGGTGGCCTTTAACAAGGAAAAGCAAAACAATCCCACGGATGAAGAAAGCGCCTTCAGGGAAGAGTGGATCCGTTATTACCACGAGGATGAGATCAAGGACGTGGAACTCACAAAGATTTCATTTTTAGATCCATCCAGCAAAGAGACCGGGGACGATAAGGGACTGGTGGCGGTGGGCTTAGACCGGCAGGCCATGATTTATTATGTGCTCCATTGCTGGGTAAAAAAAGCATCCCCGGCCACCATGATGGACGCCTGCTATCGACAGCATGATGAGATCGGCTGGATCAGGATGGGGGCCGAGGATAACGCGCTCAAGGATTTCCTGCAGGCGGTAATAGATGAGGCCGCAAAACGGCACGGATATTATTTGCCAGTGCAATCCATAAACCACAGCACAAACAAAGAGGCCCGGATCGTGGCCAGCCTCAGTCACCTGGTGGAGCATGGTCGTCTCAGGTTTTCCAAGGGCGACAGCGACCAGGATAAGGTTGTGGAGCAGCTCCTTTATCTCGATCAGCCAACCTTTCCCGATGACGGGGCCGATGCGCTGGAGGGGGCGGTGGCGTTATTAAAAACGATGGGCAGCGGCAAAGCAGAATACGAGAGTCTTGTCAAACGCCGGTTAGCGGCAAAAGGAGCATGGGGATGATCTTAGATCAATTCAGCAGGCAGTATCGGGTCGAAAAAAAACCTGAGAAACGACCGCTGGCCGCGGCCCCGGTACTGGATTCCTGGCGGGAATATGTCGCGGCAGGCCTGACGCCCGAGAGGCTCGCAACCATCTTCAAGGAGGCGGACGCGGGCAATGTCCAGAGGCAGGCCCAGCTCTTTGAGCAGATGGAGGAAAAAGACGGGCACCTGTTTGGTGAGGTGGGGAAAAGAAAAAACGCGGTCCTGGACGTGGAATTCAAGGTCCGGCCCGCGTCCGAGGACAGGCGCGACGTGCAGGTCGCTGAATTCGTGGAAGAGTTTTTTGACAACATGACCGATTTTGAGGACACCCTTGTGGCCCTCCAGGACGGCGTGGGCAAAGGCTTCTCTGCCCTGGAGATCGACTGGGACGTATCGGAAAGCCAGGCCCTGCCCAGAGGCTTTACGTTTATCGATCAGAAGCGCTTTCTCTTCACCGATCGCCTGGGCTATTTATTGCGGACCCCGCTCCTCCTGACGGACGACGATCCGATGGGGATTGAGATCCCTGCATGGAAAACCCTCCTTCATCGTTACGGCGGCAAAAGCGGTCATCCCACCAGGGCCGGTATCCTCAGGGTCTGCGCCTGGTGGTTTCTCTTCAAAAACTATGCCATCAAGGACTGGGTTGTGTTCTGCGAAGTCTACGGGATGCCCCTCAGGCTCGGGAAATACGATACGGGGAGTACCCCCGAAGATAGGGACGCCCTGATCACGGCCATATCCTCGCTGGGGTCGGATGCGGCAGGCATTATCTCCAAATCCACGGAGATCGAGTTTATCGAGGCCGCAAAGGGCAGCGTGTCCGGAGACCTATATAAAAACCTGGCCCAGTTCGGCAATAAAGAAATGTCCAAGGCAATCCTGGGCCAGACCCTCACGGCCGAGGTTGGAGACAAGGGCAGCTACGCAGCGAGCAAAACCCACAACGAGGTCAGGCTCGATCTGGCCAAGGCCGATACCAGGGCCGATGCCGCGACAATCCGGTATCAGCTCATCCGGCCCATTGTGGGGTTTAATTTCGGGTGGGATACGCCGATCCCAGGATATAGACCGATCTGGGAAGAGGCCGAGAATCTCAAGGAAAAAGCCGAGTGGGTAACCGGCCTGTTAGAGCATAACGTGGAGATGCCGGTCTCGTTTGTGCGCCAGGAATTCAATATTCCCGAACCGGAGGGAAACGAGCCGGTCGTGGGGCGGCAGCAGGTAGCGATACCGGCAAAATATAGCCGTCTGACGGCCAAATCAGGCCCTGGCGGCGAAGACCTGTCTCCGGCCGTAACATTAGGCGCGCTGGGCGATAAAACCCTGTCAGAGGCCTCTTTAGACGATCTCATGAAGCCTGTGGAGGATCTCCTTGCCTCGGTGAACTCCCTGGGGGAATTCCGGGACGGTCTGCTGGATCTTTACAAGGACATGGATGAATCAACATTGGGAACCCTGATGCAGAGGGCCTTTACCGTGGCCGAACTGGCCGGGAGGTTCGATGTTATCGAGCGCTGAATATATAAGACTCCCCTTTGATGAGGCAATCGAGTTTTTTAGGAAAAAGCTCAATGTGCCCACGGCCACCTGGAAGGACCTGTGGAAGGCCATGCATGCCCGCGCTTTCTCCGTGGCCGGGGCCATGAAGTCCGAGCTGCTCGAAGACCTGCGCGAGGCCGTGAAAAAAGGCATTTCCGAGGGAACGACCCTGGCCGAATTCCGAAAGGGATTCGATGATATCGTTCAGCGGCATGGCTGGATCTATAAGGGCGGCAGGGCATGGAGAACGGCGGTAATTTTCAATACCAACCTGAGCGTGGCATATTCGGTCGGACACTATGCCCAGATGATGGATCCCGATGTCCTCAAGGCCAGGCCGTTTCTCAGGTATGTGGGCGCCCGTGCGGCAGAGCCGAGAGAGGAGCACAGTCACTGGTATAACCTGGTCCTGCCCGCGGACGATCCCTGGTGGGAGACCCATTACCCGCCAAACGGCTGGGGGTGCAAGTGAGGCGTGGTGAGCCACTCCGCCCGTGAGGTGGAAAGACTGAAAAAAGAAGAGGCCGGTGGGGCGCATCCCATCCGGACCAAGGCCCCGAAGATCACGAAGTATGAATGGGTGGATAAGGCCACGGGGGAGATCCATAAGATACCGAAAGGGATCGATCCCGGATGGGATTATAATCCTGGGAAGGAAGGATTCAGGGACTGAAGGTCAGAGATCAGAGGTCAGAAATCAGAGGTCAGAAGTCAGTGGGTGGAGTAGCGGTAAGCGTAAAAATTGACGATCGGGAAGTGCGGAAACTCCTGGGCGGTATCCTCAAGCGGATGGGCAATCCCGCGCCTGCCATGAAGATTATAGGCGCTATTGCAAGGACATCCATTGTCCGGAACTTTGAGAAAGGCGGGAGGCCCGAGAAGTGGACATCGCTCTCTCTCGAGACACTGAAGACAAAGAAGGGCACTGCTATCCTGAGAGAGCAGGGCATGGCGGGTGGCCTGATGGGCGCGGTTAATTATAAGGCGTTTAACGATAAAGTAGTGATATCGGCGAACAAAGTATACGCGGCCATACATCACTTCGGGGGCAAGGCCGGTCGTGGCAGGAAGGTCACTATCCCGGCACGCCCTTACATGATGGTGCAGGATGAGGACTGGGTGGAGATGAAGGCGGCGCTGGGTGATTTTATTGTTCGAGGGAAACTGTGAACCTTGAACCTTGAACCCTGAACCGCGACTGAAAGGAGCACAAATGCAATTTTTAGCAAAGGCCATTATCGCGGCAATCGATGTCCAGGACGGTAAAATCCCGGAGTGGATGCTGCTTTATGAGGCTGACTGGACTGAACTCGAAGGGGAGAAACCGTTCCTCGTGGACAAACAGGCATTTGATACCCTTGTCTCCTTTGTCTCGAGACGGGGAAACGATATCGTCATCGACTATGAACATCAGACCCTTAAGGGAGTCAAGGCGCCCGCTGCTGGCTGGATAAAAGAGTATCGCTGGGAAGAGGCAAAGGGAATATCCGTGAGGGTAGAGTGGAACGATGAAGCAGAGGAGTTCATCCTGAAAAAAGAGTATCGGTATTTTTCGCCCGTCTCCATTGTGCGAAAGAAGGACAAAAGGTTGATCGCGGTGCATTCGGTGGCCCTCACTAATGCGCCCAAGACAAACAATTTAACTCCGATCCTGGCAAAGCTGGAATCGGAATTCCAGGAGGAGGAGACAAATATGGATTTTTTGAAAAGGCTTATTGCAAAGCTCGGCATAGAGGCCGGGGCGGATGAGGACAAGGTTGTGGAGGCCGTGGAAGCGGTCGTGGCAAAGGCCAATAAAGGCCCTGAGCAGGTGGAGGTGATCGCCAAAGATGTGCTTCAGGCATTGGACCTGACAGAGGGGGATGCGTCTACGGTAGTGGCTTCGATCCATGCGCTCAAACAGTCCTCAAAGGGATCCGTATCTCGGGAGGAATTTGACAGGCTGCAAAAGGATCTAAGCAAACGGGACGCGGATGAGGTCGTGGCAAAGGCGACGCTTGAAGGCAAGATCTCGCCCGACCAGAAGAAATGGGCGGAAGAATATGCACTGCGAGACCTGGAAGGCTTTAAGACCTTCGTGGCCAAGGCCCCGGTAGTGATCCCGGTGGGAGAGCTTCCTAACCAGAAAAATAAAGGTGAAGGGGTGATCGATGAGACCGTGCTCGCCGTGGCCAAGATGATGGGCAATACGGATGAGGACATCAAACAATACGGAGGGCTTCAAAGTGCCTAAAAGAGATGGAACCGGGCCTCCTGAAGATGCTAAAGGGCCAAAAGATGGTCATGGCGGAGGCGAAGGAGGAGCGCCGGGCAAAGGAAGCGGAACAAAGTCCGGGGGCAAAAAAGGAGATTGTTAATTGAGTTTGTTTTTCAATAGTCAATAATCAATCGAAAATAGTCAATCAAAACGGGAGGTAAAAAATGACAGAATTAAGCGAAGACAAACAGATTGAATATAGGGAGGGTGTCGAGCTTGAGTTCGAAATGGCGGCATCGGAAAAGGTTTTCGGTGGAGCCCTGGCTTGCGTCAATGTAGCCGGGTATTGCCTGGAGGGATCGGACACGTCGGGACTGATTTTCCAGGGCTTGGCCACGGAGCAGGTGGACAATGCCGATGGGTCCAACGGCGATCTTTCGATCGTCCTGAGGCGCAGGGGTCTGTTCAAGGTTATCCTGGACACGGCCATCACCATCGCCAACGTGGGAGACAACGTATTTCTGGTGGACGATCAGACCGTTGATCTGACGGCCAACGTAACACACAACATTTTTTGCGGCATCATCGCCGGGTATATCGATACGACCCATGCCTGGATCGACATCGAGCCCGCCATTCGCCAGGCCGATGTGGCCACTCATATCGCCGATGGCAGCGCGGCACATGCGGCTAGCGCTATCAGCATCGCGGACTCGGGGGCTTTTACGGCCCAGACCGAAGTAGAGGCGGCCCTTCAGGAGATCTACCCCAAGGCGCCGGTGGCTATTGCCGATCCCGGAGACGGCGGCGCAATACCGGTCACGAAATCAGGATCAGTAGCAATTACCACCACTGGCGTGGACGATACCCGTACCCTTGCCATCCCGGCACTGGCCGGAATCACCCTGGCAATCAGCCTGGATGTGGACGCCGGGGACGCCGTGATCACCGTAGCCGCGGCCATCAACCAGGCGGCGAATAATACCATCACAATGGGCGACGCAGGCGATACCATCGTTTTGACTGCCGTGCAGGTGGCAGGAGCCCTGGTATGGCGCGTGCTCGCTGATGACGGAAACGCACTGTCAACAGTGTAAAGCAGTTTAACGCCCCGGTAGGGGCATAAAATATTTCAGAAAAGGAGAATGATCATGCTGGTAAACAAAACCAATCTCACAGCGGTTTTCATTAACCTGAAAACCACGTTTAACAAGGCATTCGACGCGGCTCCCAGCCTCTGGGCAAAGACCACGATGAAGGTCCCCAGCGGTTCGAGTCAGAACGATTACACCTGGCTCTCCAGGTTTCCCAAGATGCGCAAGTGGCTGGGAGACAAGGTATTGAAGACCCTTGAGGCCTTCAAGTACACCATCGTAAACGACGACTTTGAGGCCACAGTGGAGGTGGACCGGAACGATATAGAAGATGACAATATCGGGATCTATGGTCCACAGGCCCAGGAGGCGGGATACAGCTCCAAACAGTTGCCCGATGAGCTCGACGCGGATCTCAAAAACGACGCATTCACCAATGAATGCTACGACGGCCAGTATTTCTACGACACCGACCACGACGTGGCAGGATCCAGCGTGAGCAATCACGGCACGGCCGCCCTGTCCGTTGCAAACGCGGCCGGTGCAGCTGCAAGCTACGGGGCTGCAAGGCTGGCCATCATGAGTTTTAAGGATGACGAGGGCCGCCCTCTGGCGCTTGTACCGGATCTGCTCGAAGTCGGACCGGCTTTAGAAGCCACCGGCAAGATTTTGCTGGAAAACGAAAAGCTCACAGACGAATCGCCCAACCCGTACAGGGGAACGGCCACGCTTCTTGTCAATCCCAGGATTACGAGCGCTACGCAATGGATGCTGCATGTTACTAACCGGCCGCTCAAGCCGTTTGTATACCAGGAACGGAAGGCGCCGGTCTTTGTGCAGCAGACAACGCCGGAGGCGGATAACGTCTTCATGCGCAAAAAGTTCCGGTTTGGTGCCGAGGCCAGGGCCGCAGGTGGATACGGTTTATGGCAGATGAGTTACGGGTCCACGGGAGCGGGATAAAGAATTGAATATTGACTAATGACTATTGACTATTATCAAGAGAACGCTTCGCTTTTTCTATCTTAGGTTTTTTTAAACAAGAGAGCGAAGCGTTCATCCAATAGTCAATAGACAATCGAAAATAGTCAATCGAATGAAAGGAGCGAACATGATTCGTATAACGAGTAAAAGGCATAATTTCAGGCGCTGCGGGGTGGCACATCCCAAAGGGGCCGTTGAATATCCGAATGATAAGTTTTCCAAAGGAGATCTGGAGACCTTAAGGGCTGAGCCCATGCTCACCGTCGAGGCCGTGAAGGATAAGCAGGAATCAGGTCCCGGCGCTCCGCTCAATACCGGGATCCCGGTACTCCGGGAAAAGAGGAAAGAGAAGGCAGAGGTCAAAAAACAGGCGGGTAAAAAGTCAGGGGAAAAAGGCCCGCGAATAAACCCGTAACCCGCAACCCGTAACGGAGCAAGCAATGCCCTACTGCACAGAAGCGGATATCCTGGAACAAATGGAAGAGGACGTCCTCATCCAGTTAACTGATGATGAGGATGCCGGCGTCGTTGATGAGGACAAGGTTACGCGTGCGATCGCGAATGCCGATGCCGAGATCGACAGCTATTGCGGCACAAAGTACACTGTGCCGTTTACCACCGTCCCGCCGATAATACTGATCGTGTCTGTGGATATAGCGATCTACAATCTCTATAGCAGACGCCGGGGCGCTCCGGAATCTATCAAGGAGAGATACGACGATAGGATCGCATTCCTGGAAAAAGTACCCAAGGGCCTGGTATCTCTCGGCGAGGATGACCCGGACGGCACGCCTGCAGGGACCAATTATCCCGAGATCTCATCGAGCGACAGGATATTTTCCAGGGAAAAGCTGAAGGGATGGTAAGAATTGACTATTGACTATTGAATATTGACGATTATCTAAGGAACGCTACGCTGATCTACATCGAGGTTTTTGTCAAAATAGGAGCGAAGCGTTCATCAAATAGACAATCGAAAATAGTCAATCGAAAAGGGCACTTATTTTGAAAGCACTTCTAACCGCCATACAAACCCAGCTCCAAACGGATCTGACTTACATCCGGGACAGCGACATCTACATCGCGCCCCATGAGAATTATATTCCGAGCCAGGTGCGGCCGCCCTGTGTGGGGATTAAGGACGGCCGCATTGATCGCAAAGAGCTTGCCAGCGGTATGCTGGAAGTTACCCTGAATGTGACCATCGTAATTATGGTGCAACTTGCAAAAGACGAAGCCAGCATCATGGGAGACACGGCCACGAGCAAGAAGGGTGTACTGGAGATCTCCGATGATATTCAGGAAGCGCTGGATGAAAACCTGTTGGATATAGACGGCATGCAAGAAGCCTACAGCCCTTCGGAGGAAGGAAGCGTGCTATTCGGTGATGAAAAAGAGGCCCTGCAAAGGAAGCTGATCACCTATCAATACATTAGGGAGGGATTGAGACCATGACCCAGTATAAACTTAAAAAAGGAATTGAGAATTTTGACGTGGTGGACGGGCCTTTTGCCGGGAGGAAGTTTGTGCGAGGCAAGGCGTATGGGGAAGTACCGCCCGAGGAGAAGAGGAAGTTTGAAGAAATCAAACCGATAAAAGCCAGAGGTCAGAAGTCAGAGATCAGAGATCAGAAGTCAGAGGGTTCCGGGAATACCGGAATAAACTCCAGTCAGAAACCAAAGAGCAGAAACCCCTGAACCTTGAACCCTGAACCTTTGAACCCTGCGACTGAAAGGAGCTAAAAATGAGATCCTGGAGAGCAACACATAACCTGTTGGCGGTATCTGCCAACAATAAGGAAACGGCCATCAACAAAGAGCAGACACTCGATACCTCTATGCTCGTGGCCATGAGCGATGTGATAAACCTGGAGCCGAGAAGGGAGAGTAATGCCGAGGAGCTCACGGGCAACGAAGAGCCGGATACCATTTATGACCTGGGAGGCCTGGCCGTTGGATCATTTAATTTTGAAAAGGCCCAGCCCCAGCACTTCGCGCTTCTATTGGCTTATGCCCTGGGGGCCATCAGCACTGGCGCTGCAGGCACCGGGCATGAACATACCCTTACGCCCATTGAGGACGACGAAGATGCGTCCCGGTCGTTACCGTGTTTTACCGCGGCGCAGCGCTTTGGAAAGACCGTCCTGAAGCGGCGCTTTGCCTCTATGTTCGTGGACTCGTTTGCGGCCACGTTTGCGGCGGACGACTGGGTCAAGATCCGGGGCGACATAAAAGGCACCGGCAAGGTGACCGATAATGTCCATGAGGAAACCGTCAATGCACTCGATGATGCCGTGGCCCTGACCCTGGCTGCCAATGGGGTAGAGGGCGCCGATGCAGCGGAAAGGCTCCAGAATGTGCAGCGGATTCGCATAGAGCTGACGTCAGGTGTCTGGACGGAGGTGGACTACAGCGTCGTTTCCGACGCCACGCCTGCGGTCATTACTATTACCAGTGCAGGCGGAGCGAGTGCCCTGAAGGACTATAAAATCCTTTATATACCGGATGAAGTAGTGCCGGACGATTGGGCGGCCACCACGGCATACTCCGCCGACGACCGCTGCAAGCCGACCGTTCTAAACGATTACTGGTATATCTGTACGGTTGCCGGTACATCGGGCGCGGGCGAACCGGGGGCCTGGCCCACCACTATCGGCGAGACCGTGGTGGACGGCACCGTAACCTGGGAGTGCATTACGGATGCCTGGATGACCTTTCCCGCCAGGGTATCGGAGACACCCCTGAGGGTGGCCGAAATGACCGTGAAACTGGGCGGTACCTGGAGTGGCAGCGCATTCGAGGGCGGCCGTGAGTTGGACGCCGAGATCCGGAGCATCGAGTGGGCGTTTAATAATAACATGGAGATCGAGTTTGTGCCGGGCGCGGGGGATTCATATGCGTCCAGGGCATTCAGACCGGCCCGGATCCAGACCATCAAGCTGGACCGGGAATTCCGGGAATATATCCTCCAGCAGCATATCGATGATAACGATGATTTCGGTGTCTATATCCTGTGCGAGGGCGCCATATATGACACCCCCCACAAATACCAGGTGGAGATCATCTTCCCCAAGGTTGCGGTCCTGAACGCGCCGCTCAATGTGGACGGCAAGCGCGTGGCCGAGGCAGGGGATCTGACCGTGCTTGAGGATGATACTTATGGGAGTGTGATTGTGAATGTGAAGAATTTGCAGTCCACCTATGCGGCGTAGGTGATTGAAGAAAGAAGTGCCTAAAATGCCTAAAGTTCGAAGTGCCTAAAGTTGAGGAACGCTTCGCTTTATTTTGACAAAAACAAAGATCCTTAAAATAGGAGCATAGCGTTCATTAAATAGTCAATAGACAATAGTCAATATTCAATTCTTAGAAGGGAGCAAACATGCCGAGAATAATGGATGATGGTCTCAATACATTGAAGATCTGGGATAACATTTCAAACATGGAGCTGGAGGTTTATTACCGTCGGCCTACGACCGAGGAGCGGGCCGCGTTTAGTAACGAGAGCATCCGGCGGACACGCAATAAGCTGCTCTTTCGCACGGCCCAGGCCCGGCAGAAATTCGGGCTTAAGATCCTGGCCGGGATCCGTGAGGGGGACTTTATTATTAAGAAGGGCGGCAAAGACATTCCCATTGCCAGTGATCCGAAGTCACCGCACCATGATCCGGAATGGAAAGACCTCATGATGAAGTACGCGTCCGATATCGTAGAGCTGTTAGCGGCCCACGTCTTCGAGGCTTCGGCGGAGATCATGAATGAAGAGGAAGATGGCGGATCGACTACAGAGGACGCTGAAAAAAACTAACCGAGGATCTTCGGGCGATCAAGGAAGGGCTTTGTAATGAGGCAGAGCAGGAAAAGTGCGAGGCAGAATTCGGAGACAACCTGGAATGGGCCTGCGGCAACTGCCAGAAAATGCGTGCCGAAGATCTTCATCCTTATACAATCAAACTCTTACGTGTCCGCACCCTGAGGGAAGCGGGATATCCCTTCAGGGCAAATGATTTAACCTATGAAGAATGGCTCGATCTGGGAAGGCTTGAGCAATGTCTACAAACACCGGCACCGTTAAAATAGAGATAAAGGTCGACGACAAGGGCACGGTCAAGGTCAAGCAGTTCGGCGACCAGATGGATAAGACCGGCCGCAAGGGCGAGCAGTCCTTTAAGCGCACGGGCCGGAGTGTGGGGGATTTTAATAAGAAGCTCAAGACTACACATAGCAACGTTCTTAAACTCGTGGCCGCCTTTGGCGGCTTTATGGTTATCAGAAGTTCAATCCGCTGGATCAATGATTTTATGGAAGCAGCGGGTAAACAACAGCAATCAGTAGCCGGTATGGAACAGGCCATGCGCAGCATGGGCCGGTATACGCCGCAACTGCGTGATGAGCTTATCGGTCTGGCCGGGGCGTTCCAGCAAGTCACGACCTTCGGGGACGAAGCCACTATAGAGGGCACCAAATTTCTTCTAACTTACAAGGCCATTACCGACGACTTGCTGCCCAGATCCATAAAGACCATGCTCGACCTTGCCGCGCTCATGGGCGGCGATACCCGGCAGGCAGCCAACATGCTGGGTAAGGCTTCAATGGGCCTTGCAGGCGAACTGCGCCGGGTCGGTATCACCATCGATGAGAATATCGGGAAATCCGGTGACTTTGCAGCCATATTGGGCGAGATCGAAAAACAGGTAGGGGGCCAGGCCGAGGCACTGGCCAGGACAGGCTATGGTGGATTGGTACAGTTAAGGAACTTGACAGGTGACGCGAAAGAACAGTTCGGCGAGCTGGCACTCAAGATCGGCCAGGCAGGCGTCTTTGATCTGCTTAAAGAAAAGCTGATCGGCGTGACAGACAAAATGGAGCTTTGGATCGAGCAAAATAAGGCAATAATAAAACAAACAGTGCCTGAGTACATTGAAAAGATAATCACGGCATTAAAGACGATGTGGAAAATCATATCCTATGATCCTGACATAATAAAGTATGGTATAGTCGGACTTGCCTTATGGGGAAGAAAAGGGGCTGTGTTGCTTGGCTCTTTGGCCCATATGAAGAATTGGGTTAGCAATCTATCTAAAGCGCTTGGCATGGCCTCGGCGGGTGTTCTTGAATTTAGTGAAATAGCAACTGCTAATTTTAAAGAGCTCGAAGAGCTTGTCAAAAAAGGCGAACGACTCATGCAGGGACCTCATTTCAGAGGAATAATTGTCCCTCCGGAGGAAGTGAAAGAAACCACTCGCGAAGTAAAAGAACTTGCCAGGGCAATAGAGGAAGCAGGCAATAAAAGCAGGGATATGTGGCAGGACTGGGCTCAGGCTGATGAGTGGGTGGAAAAAAGCAAAAAGGCCGTAACCGAATTTACTGTATGGAAGGCCGAAAAAGAAAAGAAAGCCACCGAAAAGACCGTCAATGAAATGGAGCAAATTTACAATACCTTTATCGACAATGTCCAGTCGAATTTCGCCGATACGTTCTACGATATATTCTCAGGCCAGTTAGATAGTTTCGATGACTTTCTCGACAGCATGAAAAAAGCCTTTCTCCGTATGCTGGCGGAGATGGCGGCGGCCGCGGCCATGAAAAAGATCGTGATCCCCATAGCCACCAGCATGGGAAGTGCATCCGGTTTATTTGGAGCAACACAGGAAACCGACGCCGGCGCCGGCACTCAAATGCCGTCGTGGGTTGCCACGCTTGGCGCTTATGGCATGGCGGCCTATGCGGGCTGGACATTCGGCCAGATGGTAGGGAAATGGATGGGGCTTGGCAAAGAAAAAGAGCCTCGATATAAATTTGCCCCGGAAGACTATTTTCGCGCAACGTATGAATCCGGGCAGGGCTTTGAAGCTACCACCAAACTTACACATTGGGGTAAAGGCGAGGAAATAACAGATGCCATTCGCGATCTGTATGAGCAGATAGTGGCCAACGCCGACGCCATGTTTAAAAGCGTTCCAATGAAATTGCAAGATGAGTTAGCGCCCTATCTGAGCAGTATTGTCTTTAAGCCCACAGACTATAATTTCAAATTCAAAAACGCGGAGCAGGTCATACAGGCGATGGCGCAGAAATGGACGGCCCAGGTAGAGGAAGCCTTTAATGCGGCTGCAAGGGCTGCGGGCAATATTTCTTTTGCCGAGATGCTTGCGTGGGAAGATATCTCCTGGCAGGCATCGGTCATGGGTGGGGCTGTCTCGGACCTGGAAGTGCAGATACATAATATAAATGAGCAGTTTGATGCATGGATACAGCAGTTGACACAGTTGGGCAGCACAGAGGAGCGCCTGGCCCAGATAGAGAAATACAGGCAGATGGCCCTTGATGGTTTAACCACAGCAACGGTCAAGTATGCCAGGCAGATAGAGGGCCTCCAGACCACGCTCCTTAATTTAACCACGGGCAGCGACAGCCCCCTCGATGCAATGGAGAGGCTGGCCCTGGCCAAAAAGGCCATCGGCTCGGCTATGGGGCCTGATATGACGCCGGAGGATGTAAGCAAAATACAAAATCTCTGGATGAATTACCTGCGCATTGCCCAGGAGGCGTATCAACGGCCATCGTTGGAATATCAAAATATTTATGCTGAAACCACTGCCGCGCTGAACAGCCTGGTGGGCTGGCTCCAGGGCATGGAATCCTACCAGCACGGCACGGATTATGTGCCGGTCACCGGTCCCGCAATTTTACATCGTGGGGAACGGGTGACCCCGCCGGGCGAGGGCGCAAGCGTGATCGTCAACTTCCAGCCTTCAATCCAGGTGGACGGCTCCAGGGACTCCATGAGAGCGAGCAGGGAAATCACGGGCGAATTTGAGCGCTTCATGCGAGGCCGGGGACGGAAGATTGTGCAGGAAGCGGTGAAATACCAGTAAGAATTGACTATTTTCGATTGACTATTGACTATTGGATGAACGCTTCGCTCCTGTTTTGACAAAAACCTCGATGTAGATCAGCGGAGCGTTCCATAACTTTAGGCACTTTAGTTCACTTTAGGCACTTTAGGCACTTATTTTGGCTAATCTTATTTTTGCAGGGAATTTTGTGGAATATGTCGATGCGGATATATCGGTTCGCACAGAGAACTCCAGCTATCCCAAGGCCAATATCAATGAGCTGTGGCATATGAAAAAACATTTCCGGGCACAGGATGCCAATACTAATGACTGGCTTATTAAGATAGATATGGGAGCGGCAACGGCCCTGGCGGCCGTATTTATTAACGATGTGAACTTTGACAAGATCACGATCCAGGGGCACGCCACGGATGTGTGGACCTCGCCCAGCTTTACGGCCAACTTTGACATAACCAAAGACGAAAGGGTTCAGAGATACAAGGCCTATTGCGCCCTAACGGCCTTTAATTATCGTTGGATTAGAATCTTTATCCAGAACGGCGCCACTCGGGTGGCCGATCCGGCCGTGTGGGCCGCGGGTACCCTGGCGCTGCTCCCCACCGATGCGGCCAAGACTATCACTCTCTCGGTCAGTAACGTTTTTCCATATGAGTACGAGGCGTCAAAGCCATACAGGGATAATTCCAAACTGTCCGGAGGCAAGGAGCGGATCGGGCTGGGCCAGAATCTCATATGGAAAGGAGAGGTCGCATTCGGCAAACGCCATGCCACACAGGAAGACGAACTGTGGGCCATCAATGCCCTGGATAACGCGGAGCCATTAATCTTTTTTGAGAACGAGGGGGACACGCAATATGCATATCTCTGTGTTCGGGATAATGATTTTCACCTCTCCCTCGAGGGAAATAAGCGGCTCCGCTCCGACGTGATCAGGTTCGAGGAGTTGGTGTAATGCAAAAGAGCTATGCACCCAGGATATTGGTGGAGATGACTGTGGGCGCTACCACATATCGTTTTGCCACCGAGGACCTCTATGACACTGACGATAACTTTTATGAGGGCACGCTCTTGAATGAGCCCGTATTGCGCGAGAGCCTCTTAGACAGGTTCTGGGGCGCAAATGAGCCCATGACCGTGCAGCTCAGATTCGGCAACCGGAGTGGTGCCTGGCATAGCCTCGTGAATAGCAGCGAACTGCGCGGCGTAGTCATGACCATTAAATATTATGATCCGGCCAACCTGGTCGATACCGAGTTGGAGACAGAATACACTGAAGATGACATTCTCTTAGAGGACGGCGATACTATCCTTATGGAATCCAACATGATCGAGACCCTGTTCAGGGGCAAGATCCAGGGATACGATGTGCGTGAGGAGGCTGTCATAACTGCCGAGCTCAACAGCATGGATATCCTGGAAACCATACTGCCGAAAAAAGTGGTAAATACCACGGATTGGCCAAAGGCTACAGATCTGGGCGCGGTCTTGAATATTATGTTTGGTCGAGCAAAAAACATACCACTTCTTTATATATATTATGATTTCAATGATGATCATTATGATTACCTGATCGGTTATGGCCCTATCCAGACGGTGGACGCGGTATACCGGGACGGCGGGCTGGTCAGTGCCTCGGAATATAAAGTCTATGACGGCTCTCAGGCAAGCCCATATCCTGGCTATGCGTTTATCCGGTTTGGTCTGGAGCAAAAGGATTTTGGGGGAAGCCTTTATATGCTTACAGCAGATGTACAGGGTTACCCACGCAATTTTGCGTATGTAATTGAGCAGATTCTGAGTGACGATACCTGGGGCCTGGGAGAAAGCGTGGATAATAACTCTTTCGTGGCGGCCAAAGAAAATCTAAATACAATCGGTTCTATGTATTGCGATGGCATCATTCCCGGAGAACGACGGGCGAAAGATATTATAGATGAGCTGCTCTTTTTGTGCCGTGGTTATCTCATCCAGAATAGCCTGGGCGAGTGGCAGATTTTTATAGATACTTATAAGACCGATATCGCTGGGAGCTTCGGCCACGGCGATGGCTATTATGAAAATATCCTGGAGATAGAATCCAGGAGCGCCCTGCCTGCGACCCAAACACATAAGAGTGTGACGCTCCGTTATGCTAAAAATGAGCGTAAACAAAGAAGACCCTATTACGAAAATAAACGGAATGTTTTCTCGTTCGGTGTAGATAAGTTTTATGAGACTGATTTTGTGCAGGATCAAGTAACCGCTGACAAGATTACATGCTATCTGGCCAGGCTTGCGCAATATGCGGATAACAGGTTGGGCCTTGTGGTGGGTATGGATGGCTGCAATCTCGATGCGCAAAAGATCGTGTCTATCAACATCCCGGATTATACTATCAGCGGCAATTATAAGGTAGAAGAGATCGAAAAACACCTGGGAAAAGTCGGATTAATGCTCAGCGAATACAGCTCGGATATTTATACCTATGTGGCGGGAGATATCCCTGCGGGTGAAAGTGGGAGTGATGATGAGGATTATAAAACTATTCATCCACCGGCTCCATTATAACAATGTAATGCAATGAAAGTAAATACAGGCACATATCAAGGAATAGACGGTTTTGTCATGGCATACGCAGAGCTTTCTGCGCAGGCTCCGAATCATCCGAATTTTGTTAAAATCAAATTTGGTTTTAAACGCAGCAATGCTGCCAGATACACCGTGCTGACAGGACAATCAGGTAGCGGTTTGGGGTGGCGTGTCCGTGTTGATAATCTGACACCTGGAACCGAATATGATTTTATCGCCTATTCTGAAAACGCTTATGGTCTATTGAGTCAAATTGGAAATCCGACAATAACGAAAACAACGCTAGGAGGTGATCAGTTCCCGGATTGGGTTGGCGTAAAGGGTATGATGGGATTCCCTGTATTATCCGAGCTTGTTATTTCTACAGGTGAAGTAATAGTAATCGAAGATATTAAATTTCGCTTCCACAGTATTGATACAGAGGGTAATGCAGCATCAGATGACCTGGATACTATAAAAGGAGGAAACGAGGGCGAACTCCTATTGATCCAGGCGGAGAACGCTGCCAGGGTTGTGACCCTGAAGGATGGAACCAGCCTTAAAATGGAAGGGGATTTTGCCCTTGAAAGCACGGAAGATAAGATTCTTTTTATTTGTATATCGGAAGGCGTATGGCATGAAATA
>JAUWMY010000436.1 GCA_030612945.1 Desulfobacteraceae bacterium | reverse complement strand
ATGATATTGATCCGGTAGCCCTTGTAACTGAAGGAGGCATTCTTGGATGTAATCGTAATGCCCCGTTCCCGTTCCAGATCCATGGAATCCATAAAGCGTTCGGCAACATGCTCATTTTCCCGAAACGCTCCGCTCTGTTTGAACATCTGGTCTACCAGCGTTGTTTTTCCATGATCAACATGGGCGATAATGGCGATATTTCTGATTTTGCTCTGATCCATTTAGTGTCCTGGTTTATTTAGTGTCTGAACGAAAACTAGGAATTTTTTCCAAGATCAAGGAAGGCGAAAATTATAACCACAGGAATGCATTGAGTATTTTGAGGATTATGATTTGAGCCTGTTGACAAATCCCGATCATCGGGGACGCAGAGATTGGGGAAAATAACAGTTTTTCGGTCGGGCACTATTTAAGAGACCCGTCATTGTAACTCTATGGTGAAACGACCAGATCTAATATTCTTTTTCCGAACCCATTAATATAATTCAGTCATTTAATGATGTCAATAAAAAATAAAAATCAACGGTAATTCATTGAGTATTTTAAGACACTTCGGTGGCAGAACGAATATGACGCGGGGAAGGGGTATCCTATATTGCTCCTATTCATTGACACCTGTGTCATGGTTTTGATAGTGTCCAATTTTTAGTCAAACGATATGAATTCAAATAATAACACCAATCAACAACTTAACAACTCAACCACTTAACAAAGTTTAGAAAGGGATAATAATGGGTCTAATATCCGGATCCGGAAGCTTTACCAGATATCTGGCAGATGGCGCTCTTCCGGAAAATTTCATGGAAGTCCTGTCTGAAAAGATCGCCCGATACTCCTTCCGGAATCTTAATGAAAAATCTATTGATGAACGCTCGGTGGGCTGGGTAAATGTCATGGACATGTTCGACAACCGGTTTGCGGGGCTTGAGTTTCTCAAAGAACCTTACATTGCCATGTCATTGAGGGTTGATGAGAGGAAGATTCCTGCAACAGCACTGAAACAATACTGTCTGGAGGCTGAAGAAAAGATCAAGAAAGATGAGAATCTCGAATATCTGCCAAAGGGACGTCGTTCGGATATAAAAGACGGCGTCAGGCTGCGACTCATGAAGAGGGCAATTCCCGTTTCCAGGTGCTATGACATGATCTGGAACTATAGTACCGGCCTTGTAATATTCGGTTGCACTAACAACAGGCTTTGCGACAAATTTGTGGAATTTTTTCTTCAAAACTTTGATATTCAGCTCCAGGCAATTTGTCCCTATACTCTTGCCAGCAGATTCCTTGAAAAAGAAGGCGCTTCACCCGATCTTCTTGACGACCTGGGTCCTTTGAATTCTTCGGAGGAGAAATAGTTATGCAGCTTTTGGAAAAGGTGAGGGAAACACAATTCCTGGGGAGGGAGTTTCTTGCCTGGCTGTGGTTCAGGGCGGAAACGGACAGGGGTCTGTTTGCCATGGGCGAGAAGGGAACTGCCGAATTATGGTTTGACGGAAAGATCACACTTCAGTCAGAAAACGAAATGGGGGTGGAGACAATCATCTGTGCAGGCAAAACTTCAAATATGAGAGAGGCCCGTTTTGCGCTTGCAGGGGACAAAGAAGTCGTCCAGGCTACGGTAAAACTGGTTATTGGCGACAACCAGTGGTCTTTTGTTCTTGATTCCACCTGGATGAATTTCAGTACTTTTAAGTCGCCCAAAGTAATGCAGGACAGAGGGGAGGACCCGGACGGGATTTTTTATGAAAAAATGTTCTTAATAGAAGAGGCGGTATCCGCAATGGATGAGATATACTCCTCCTTCATAAAACTCCGTCTTTCTTCTGAATGGGCAGATCAGGAGCGTCCGGCACTTGTCAAATGGATAAGCGAAGGTAAATATAGTGTTGCTGATTGAAAATGATGCGGATCTAAATAAGATAGTTGCAGAACTTCAAAGGGAACCGGTGATCGGCGTGGATCTTGAAGCGGATTCCATGTTCCATTACCAGGAAAAGGTCTGCCTTCTTCAGATCTCCACACATACACTGCACATTGTGATCGATCCGCTCTCCGTTCAAGACCTTTCCCCCCTGTCGCCCGTTTTTGCTGATGCTCGGATCCGAAAGGTCTTTCATGGCGCTGACTATGACATCCGGTCCCTGTACAGGGATTTTGGTATCGAGGTACATTCTCTATTTGATACCCAGATCGCCGCAAGGTTTCTCGGAGTCAGGGAAACCGGCCTTGCCAGCCTGCTCAAAATGAGATTTGATGTCTTGTGTGATAAGAAATATCAGAAAAAGGACTGGTCTCAAAGGCCCCTGCCAGCAGCAATGCTCAAATATGCTGTTCAGGATATCTGCTATCTTCTTCCTCTGGCAGACATTCTTGAGAGGGAGTTAATGGAAAAGGGGCTGCTTTTCTGTGTGGAAGAAGAGTGTGAACGGCTAAGTGGCGTTCGCCCGAATTCATCAAGAAACAAGCCGCTCTTTCTCAGTTTCAAAGGCGCAGCAAGACTTGATCCCCGAAGTCTTGCAGTCCTGGAAAAAGTCCTATGCTTTCGGGATCAGGTGGCGAGACGCAGAGATCGCCCTCATTTCAAGGTGCTGGGCAATAATCAGATCATGGAGATTGCCCGAATCAAACCGGTGACCAAAACCGATCTGACTGGAATCCAGGGGTTTAGCCCTAAGCTGATAGATCATATGGGACAGTCTCTTATTGAAAAAGTCATGGAGGGATTGAGCCTCCCTGATGAGGTACTTCCTGTATACCCTAAAAAGGCCAGGCAGAGGCTGAAATCCAAAGAGGCAGCCCGAGTAAAGGCATTGAAAAGCTGGCGTGAACGACTAAGTGGGAAGTTGGGAGTTGATCCAGCTCTCGTTTGCACCAGCGCTCAGATACAGGCGATTGCCATCGCAAACCCAGGCGAGCCTGAGAACATGGAATGTATCGAAGACATTAGAAAATGGCAGATTAAGCTTTTTGGCCTCGATATTTGCAATGTTCTTCGGGAAACCGGTTGATATAAGAAGTTCAGATCTCGTTAAATGGTTAAGTAGTTGAGTTGTTAAGTTGTTGTTATAATGATTATATCCATTATTTGCTTAAAAATTGGACATTCGGTCCCGCCCGCCTCGCCTGAGCGAGAGCGATTGCGGGCAGGGTTTGAAAAGTTATAACATCTGGAAATAATAACAATTATTTTCCTACTCAACCACTTAACCACTCAGCTACTCAACGAGGTCTAAATAT
>JAUWMY010000287.1 GCA_030612945.1 Desulfobacteraceae bacterium | reverse complement strand
TTGACATGCCTGCATCACAGATATCAATTATTGGCTTCTTCTTTTTTTTGGTCTCTTTGGCCATAAATTGCTGTGCCTGACTGCATATAAACGCGGATGCTTCTTTGATGGAACGGATTTGTGAGCACAGTGGATTTCGCTGCCCACTGACCTGCAGCACTGTATTTTCTTTGTCTGTAATAGCTGATGGCATCCCGAGCTCCCGGTAGACAGTATCCAATACCCGCTGCCATTCTTCCTTAGGTTTGATATCATACATCTCCATTAATTAACTCCCATTCCATTTTCTTTCCTTCGGCTTCAGCCTCTGAGAAAGAAAAATCCCGCCAGATGCAGGGCGGGATTTTTTTACAAGGCACCTGATTTATTCAACAAATCACAATCCAACCTCTGCCAGGTCAGGCCCCAGGTATTCACGCTCATTTTCGCCTAAAATGCCCAGAGACAGGCAGATAAGTGTCCACAGATGAACAGTATGATATTTACCTTCAAAGTGTTCAGCTAAATCATGAATCTGGGCATGACAGTTATGGCACGCAGCAACGCAATAATCGGCTCCAGTATCCACGATCTGGTCAAATTTCATCTTCCCGTATTGACGCCGGGCATCAGTGTACCCGGACTGTAAAAAACCTCCCCCACCGCCGCAACAGTAGTTGTTGGACTTGTTGGGATGCATATCAATAAAATTTTCTTCCCCCACAACGGACTTCACAACATAGCGCAGATCATCAGCCACTGGATCTCCAAAGCTTTTGCGCACTATCTGACACGGATCCTGAACAGTGAACTTGATCTTCAAATCTTTATTCCAATCGGAGTTGACCTTGAGTTTTCCTTCTCGGATCCATTTGGCATAATACTGGTAGATGCTTGCAACCTCAAAATCATGGGATATATTAAATTTTTTCAGTCCTGCCAGGACTGAGTAGGTTACGTGCCCTCATTCGGTATTAAGAAAGACCTTGCACCCAAGTTCTGACGCCTTCTTAGCACTCAGGGCGACAATATGTTCCCAGCCCTCGTCGTCGGAAAGGAACATGCAATAGTTTTCTCCTCCCCATCCCGCACTCCCATATGTCCAGTCCGCCCCCACAATGTGAAGAATCTTCCAGAGAGGAACCATCTCGTCCGGCTCGGTCACCGGCTCCCTGGAATTCTGATTAAGGAAAAAGTAGGCTCCCTTTTTATCAATAGGGGCCTGGAGGTCTTCCCAGCCGGGCTGGGTCTCTCTCACCTCTTCCGCGACATCTTCCACCACAAACTGAAAATCCTCCGGGGCTGCACCCATGGCACTACATGAATCATTTCTTAATGCCATATCACATGAACCCAGGATGCCTTTGGGTCGCTCTTCCCGGGGCCAGGTCTGACGCGCCAGATAGATCATCCCCGGGATATCCACCTTCATGGGGCAGGCATGGAGACACCGCTGGCACATGGTGCACATCCACACCCAGGGACTGGTCGTTGCCTCCTCATCGAGTCCAAGAACAACCATCCTGACAAACTTTCTGGGGTCCATATTTTCAAGACCGGTAGCCGGGCAGCCACTCGCGCAGGTCCCACAAGTAAGGCAGAGGTTTAGATTGCCTTCAGGCAATAATTTATTAACCTTCTCCCTGAATTCGCCTTTCAACTCACTTACGTTTATCGCTTCATTTGCCATTCACAACTCCTCCATCATTTTTTTCTTCGACAC
Organism: Desulfobacteraceae bacterium; assembly: GCA_030612945.1. Classification (GTDB taxonomy): domain Bacteria; phylum Desulfobacterota; class DSM-4660; order Desulfatiglandales; family Desulfatiglandaceae; genus 4484-190-2. Next base: position 2,871 of record JAUWMY010000287.1, on the reverse strand, counting down.
ATCATGTTTAGCGGCATTTTTAAACTGCTTTTATATGAAAGTCAACCTGTAAAATGTGAAAAGGGTCCGTTAGATTCTTCCAAGCATCCATTGATCAGAGACAAGGGTAAAGGTATGTCTAAAAAAAATAGTTAAAATATAGCTACAATGTGAATTAATTTGTTGCCAATTAACATTCTATAATTTATAAAATGGCTAAAGCTTTGTTGAATTGATAGCCTATTTTTTTTGATTAGATCACCATTTTAATACTGAAGGAGGTAAAGTTATGGAATTTGGTTTAAGTGAAGAATTACAAATGCTTCGAGAGATGGCCCGCGATTTCGCGGCTGAAAAGATCGCCCCGTTTGCAGATGAATGGGACGAAAAGCATTACTTTCCTTATGAAGAGGCCGTCAAGCCCATGGGTGAACTGGGTTTTTTCGGCACCGTAATACCTGAAGAGTATGGCGGCAATGAAATGGGATGGCTGGCAGCCATGATACTAACGGAAGAGATTGCCCGGGCATCCAGTTCGCTGAGGGTACAAATCAATATGCAGGCCCTCGGCTGCGCTTTCACTATTTACAGGTATGGTTCAGAGGAAATCAAGAAAAAATACATCTCAAAACTGGTAAGCGCTGAGTATGTGGGCTGCTTCGCTATTACAGAACCAAATGCGGGCTCTGATGTCATGTCAATGAAATCCACTGCCGTTGACAAGGGAGACCACTGGCTCCTGAATGGCTCCAAAACCTGGATCTCCAACGCCTCGACTGCGGATGCCATAATATACTATGCTTATACTGATAAGGAAGCTAAAGGAAGAGGTCTCTCAGCCTTTGTGGTTGAGCCCAAGAATTTCAACGGCATTACGACCACGGATCTGGACAAGCTGGGAACAAGGTCTACACCCACAGGTGAATTATTTCTGGAAGATACAAAGGTCCCTAAAGAGAACATCCTTGGCAAACCTGGTGACGGCGCCAAGATCGTCTTTGGTTCACTAAACCAGTCTCGGCTTTCTGCTGCAGCCGGGGGCATTGGGCTGGCCCAGGCATGTCTCGATGTTGTGACAGATTACTGCCAGGAAAGAAAGCAGTTCGGTAAATCCATTGGTCAATTCCAGATGAACCAGGATATGATCGCACAGGTAGCCACTGAGATCGAGGCAGCCCGTTTGATGGTCTATAAGGCCGCATGGCAAAAGGATGAAGGCCAGCTCGGAAACACCCTGGAAGTAGCCCATGCCAAGTATCTTTCAGGGGAAATCGTGGAAAAGGCCGCGAGAATGGCCATGAGGATCATGGGAGCCTACGGATACTCCACCGAATATCCGATGGCAAGATATTACAGGGACGTACCACCCTACTTTATGGTTGAGGGTTCCGCCAATATCTGCAAATGGATCATCGCACTTGATCAACTTGGTATCAAAAAAGCAAACAGGTGATTAGCGACCAATCACGAGCGATAAAAACGTACTACTCAGAATGAATTTTACTATTCTTTGCCTGGTGGTACTGTATTTTTCACCTTAGAGCGGCAAAGCCGCGTTATATATAATTGCGGAGCAATTATATCAGGAGGAAGAAAATGAGACCCTATTTTGAAAAAATGACACCTTTTGGGAAACCACTTTCAGACAGCCAAAAGGAAAGCGCAAAGGAAAGTGTGGCAGAGATCAAAGAAGTGGAACAACAGGTGGCTGAGGCCATAGATGCTGTAAAAAATGCAGGCCTACCGGCCGAAATCATCAAGAAAAGAGGCCAGATGACGATCTGGGAGAGGCTTGAATACCTCGTCGACCCCGGCACCTGGTGCCCCCTCCATACCCTTTACAATCCCCAGGCTAATGTAGAGGGGACGACAGGGGTAATTGACGGGCTCGCCAAAATCAATGGCAAATGGGCCGTGGTCATCGGATTCGACAACAAGGTCATAGCCGGAGCCTGGATCTCGGGACAGGCAGATAATCAGCTCAGGGTTACTGACATGGCCAAAAGGCTTCATGTGCCCCTTGTGTGGGTCGTAAACTGCAGCGGAGTGAAACTGACCGAGCAACAGGAAGTTTATGCCGACCGGAGGGGAAATGGCACCACCTTTTTCCGCCATGCTGAACTGGAAAAGCTGGGTATACCTATCATTGCAGGCATATACGGCACAAACCCAGCCGGCGGTGGATATCAAGGCGTCAGCCCCACAATCCTTCTGGCACATAAAGATGCCAATATCGCCGTTGGGGGTGGAGGCATTGTGGGCGGAATGAGCCCAAAGGGCTCTTTTGATGTAGACGGGGCTGAGCAGCTTATTGAGGCAACACGTCATTTCAAGCAGGTGCCCCCCGGCAGTGTTCCCATCCATTACAACGAGACAGGTTTTTTCAAAGAGGTCTATGATACTGAGAAAGAAGTGCTCGACGCCGTTAAAAAATACATGGATATGGCCCCTGCCTACGATCCGAACTTTTTCCGCGTGGCCGAACCAAAAGAGCCCAAATTTACAGGGGACGATATCAACAGTATTGTGGCCTTTAACCAGAAGAGGAGTTACAACTTTGAAGAAATGCTGGCCCGTATCTTCGATAACAGTGAACATATGGAATTCCGACCGGATTATGGACCGGAGGTTTATACCGGTCTGGCCAAGATCGATGGTTTACTGGTGGGCTTCATTGGAAACCACCAGGGGTTTCTGGGCGCAGACTACCCTGAATACGCACCCTACCCGGGCATTGGAGGAAAGCTGTACCGCCAGGGCCTGATCAAGATGAACGAGTTTGTCACCCAATGCGGTCGAGACAGGGTTCCCATTGTATGGTTTCAGGATACTTCAGGGATCGACGTGGGAGATATTGCTGAAAAAGCAGAGCTTTTGGGCCTTGGACAGTCC
>JAUWMY010000138.1 GCA_030612945.1 Desulfobacteraceae bacterium | reverse complement strand
TACGGGTATATAAGTGTCACAGAAAGGATCCTTTACCATTTCGTCAATGACACCGCCATTTTCAGTCCTTGGTATTTTCTGCCCAGAACCGAAATAGCTCCTCAAGCCACGATAAAGCAAATAGGCCAGGGCTGCAAAAATCAAAAGTCGCATTTACGCGCCCCCCATGGGAACCACAGACTGCTCTTTCTCTGGAGAATCCACAAGCAACTCAGCCATGCTTTTTTTGAGCACAGGATGAACTAAATCCGGGGCCAAAGAAACCATTGGCGCCAGCACAAATCTTCTCAAATGCATCAGCGGGTGAGGAACCTGAAGTCCTTTTTCTGAAATCACCTCTTCTCCAAATAGAAGGATATCCAGGTCAATTATCCTTGAATCCCACTTTTTTTTTCTTTCCCTTCCCATATCTACCTCGATGGCTAAGAGGCCTTTCAGTAAATCCCGCGCCGAAATATCAGCAGATAACACAATTACACCATTAACATACCAGTCCTGTCCTTTGACACCCACCGGCTGTGTCCTGTAGAAATCGGATTGTGCCGTCACTCTACAGCCTGAAATCTCGTCGATCCGGACAACGGCCTCAAGACAATTGTTTATTTTATTGCCAAGATTTGAACCAACCCCAATATAAGCTATTTTAGTCATTGGTGAAAAGGCGCTTTCGCCGTCTACATGCTAAAGGCTTTTAATCTTTCCACAGCCTCCGCGAGCCTTGCCCTTTTCTGAGTCAACGCGATACGGAAGTACCCTTCACCAGGCTCCCCGAAGCCATTGCCAGGGGTCACAACCAGGCCAGCATCCTCCAGCAGGCGCTCGGTCAAGTCCGAAGATGTATACCCTTCAGGGACCTTAATCCACAGATAAAAAGTCGCTCTGGGTGACTCCACCTCAAAACCAACATCCCGGAGCCCCTTGACCATCAGGTCCCGCCGCCTCGAATAAACTTGAACCATATCTCTGACACAGGACTGGTCCCCGCGTATGGCCTCTATACCTGCCATCTGAACGGCCTGAAAAACACCCGAATCAATATTGCTCTTGATGGCGCCAAGCCCGTCTATTGCCTCTCGGTTTCCAACAGCAAAGCCTATTCGCCAGCCAGTCATGTTATAGGTCTTGGAGAGAGAATGGAATTCAATCCCCACTTCCTTGGCTCCATCCGCAGCCAGAAAGCTGGGAGGACGATAGCCATCAAAAGCCATCTCGGTGTAAGCAGCATCATGGCACACCAGGATATTATTATCTCTTGCAAATTCCACTACTTTCCTGAAAAACTCCAGATCGGCAACCGCGGATGTAGGATTGTTCGGGTAGTTGATGAACATGATACGAGCCCTGGAGGTGATCTTGTCTGGAATCGCATTGAGGTCTGGCAGGAAACTGTTCTCACTTAAAAGCGGCATAAAATAGGATTCTCCGCCGGCAAACATAGTGGCAATATGATATACAGGATACGCCGGTGCAGGTACCAGCGCCACATCGCCCGGATTGACAAAGGCCAGTGGAAAATGCGCGATTCCCTCTTTGCTCCCAATAAGAGAAACCACCTCCGTATCCGGGTCCAGCTCAACCCCGAATCTTTCCTGGTACCATTTGGCTACTGCTTTTTTAAAATCGCCCATTCCTGAATAAGACGGGTACCTGTGGTTCCCAGGGTCCTCCGCAGCCTTTTTCAGCGCCTCAATAATGTGGGGAGGGGTTGGGAGATCAGGATCTCCAATACCCAGGTCAATGACATCCACTCCTCGTGCTCTTACTTCGGATTTTTTTCGATCAATTTCCTTAAAAAGATAAGGAGGTAATTTTTTTAGTCTTTCGGCCTTTTCAAAAATATTCATTTCTACCTCTTAAAATTAAGTGCCTAAAGTGAGCTAAAATGAACTAAAGTGCCTAAAGTTTTATCTAAGCGTATTTGCTCACTATCCAGTGGGTAAAACCCTTACGGCCCGCCCTGGTGCGACTTGCACAGCACAGGGCATTTACGTTGCAAAGCTTTGGAGGTCCAGATCATAAAATTACCCTCGGAAAGTCAGGTCGGGGCCAGGGGTAAACTCCGGATCGGTAATTTAGGCATGAGCCTTTAATGCTGCCCCAGCATATTGATCAGTTACATCAAAGTTTTGCATCAACCCCCGTAGGAACAAAGCTTAAAGATCTTACATAAATTCTTCACATAGTTTTAAGTACCTAACTTTAGCTCACTTTAGGCATTTTAGTTCACTTTAGTTCACTTCATTTTAGCCCCAGCACATCCTGCATATCATATAATCCTTGCGGCTGCTTCATTACCCACAGCGCGGCCTTTACAGACCCGCGGGCAAAATTATCCCGGTTGTGGGCACGGTGAATAATTTCCAGTCTCTCACCGATTCCCCCAAACATTACTGTATGTTCCCCGGTAATATCGCCCGCCCGCCAGGTTTGTATACCGATTTCCTCATCGGTCCTTTTACCAATGGCCCCCTTGCGCTCATACACGCCCACTTTTTCAAGATCACGCCCCACGCTCTCAGCCAGTATTTGAGCAAGACGCATGGCAGTCCCGCTTGGGGCATCCTTTTTAAGCCTGTGGTGGGCTTCAAGAATTTCCATGTCATAATCCTTGCCAAGGATTCGAGCCACATCTCCGGCAATTTTGAACATAACATTGACCCCGACACTCATATTTGGTGACATGACACACCTGGTTTTCCTGCCGAGAGACTCAACCTCTTCGAGGGTATGGCCAGTGATCCCCGTAGTGCCAATCACCATGGCAATTCCCCTGGTTGCAATCATTCGAATGTTTTCCAGGGTGGCCTGAGGAGTGGTAAAGTCTATCAATACCTCGCCCTGATCGATTACGTCCTTGAGAGCGCCCACAATTTTAACACCCAATTCCCCAAGTCCTGCCACTTGACCTGCATCCTCATTTATCATGGGATGATCCGGCCGCTCAAAGGCCCCACTTAAAACAATATCCGGGTTCTGATGGACCATGGAAATGATTCGCCTTCCCATACGACCGGCAGCGCCGGCTATAATAGCTTTGATCATGGCTATTTCTCCATCTGAAAAACCATAGTAATAGTTCACCTATAAAAAGACCTTTAGACAGGATTACAGGATAAACATGATTTGTGTATCTTGTATATCCTTCTATAAATCCTGTGTACCACTATATCCATCTTACATGGGCAACCTTATCCAACAAGAAATCTGTCAATCTTTTTCAAACAAAAATATCAAAAATAAGTGCAGTAGTATCCATTATTCGTGCTATTCCATAAGCAGTGCTAAAACCCTGCGCTACTAAGAGTATATGTTTATTTGATAATCGTAGAATGCCATAAGATTTGAAGAAGATACAAATTTGTTAAAAAACAGGATATGTCTTTTGATTTACAAGATTAATCCAGTCTCCCGCTATAAGCGGGATTAATACTGTCAATAATAGATAGCTGAACTTGTACAAACCAGGTCGATGTCTTTACTTACACTAACCCATATTCCTGAAGCGCATTCTTAAGTTTTTCAAGATTCGAGGGCGCCATGGGGCATAGGGGCAACCTCATCTCATCCTTGATTTTTCCCATTAAGGCCAAAGATGTCTTCACAGGAATCGGGTTGGTCTCATAAAACATGGCCTGGCACAGTGGGAAAAGTTTGTAAAAAAGCGCTTTGGCTTTTTCAACATCCCCTTCCTCCCAGAAATCAACCATATCAGAAGTATCTCCCGGGGCAATATTGGCGACAACGGAAACAACCCCCTTTCCACCAATGGAAAGAACCGGAAGGGTCAAATTGTCGTCACCAGAGAGCAGCGTGATGTTGTCTCCTGCGAGTCTTACGATTTCGACCATCTGGCCAAGACTCCCCGACGCCTCTTTAATGGCCACCACTTCCGGCAGTTCCGCCAAGCGGGCTACGGTTTCAGGCAGCATATTGACGCTTGTCCTGCCCGGCACATTGTAAAGCACCTGTGGTAACGGTACTGCCTTTGCGATTGCCTTGAAGTGCTGGTAAAGACCTTCCTGGGTTGGTTTATTATAGTAAGGAGTTACCTGCAGGGTGGCATCAGCACCCGCTTTTTTGGCGTACTCTGTAAGTTCAATAGCTTCCCTGGTGCTGTTTCCACCGGTCCCCGCAATGACCGGGATCCTTTTATTTACAGCTTCCACGGCAATATCAATGACCCGGTTATGTTCCTCAACACTTAAAGTGGCCGATTCTCCGGTCGTACCGCACGGCACAACAGCGCTGGTACCGTTTTCGATCTGAAACTCAATTAGCCTTCGATAAGCCTCCTCATCCACTTTTCCTTCTTTAAACGGCGTGACGATCGCAACAATTGATCCTTTAAACATAAGAACCTCCCTGGTTTAGATCTCGTTGAGTAGTTGAGTGGTTGAGTATCGCTACAAGGCTTCGTCGTGAAGTTTACCCTGGTAAACGATCGAGGTGTTGCCCTGGAGCCAAACTTCATCAAATGAATCACCCTTTCTTCGGAAATGGATTATTAAATCTTCTCCTCCCTTAGTCTTCACTTTCACAGGAGAGCTTACCATCCCTCGAATCGAACCCACCAGAGCGCAAGCTATGGCTCCGGTCCCACAGGCAAGGGTCTCGTCTTCAACACCCCTCTCATATGTCCTTATCTCCAGTTGGTCAGCCCCCATTGCCCTCATGAAGTTGGCATTGGTTCCTTCCGGGGAAAAACGAGTATGGTAGCGGATAGCCCTCCCTTGTTCCGTGACAGGGTGATTCAAAATGTCTTCAACATGAACCACCACATGAGGAACACCTGTATTGACAAAATCGACACTCTTCCAGCCTTGCTGGCTTTTCAGGTCAATATCCAAATGAAGGTCCCTGGGCTTAGGCATCAGGACCTTTACAATGCGGCCTTCTACTTCTGCGGACACAGGCCCTGCCAGTGTCTCAAAGGTCATTTTCGGGCCAGCGATACCCTTTAAGAAGGCGAAACGGGAGACACAACGCCCTCCGTTACCGCACATCTCCACCTCCCCCCCGTCTGCATTAAGGTACCGCCATCCAAAATCGTATCGATCCGATTTGATGACAAAGATTACGCCATCTGCGCCCACCGACTCCCTCCGCCTGCAAGCCCTTTCCACCAAACGGCCCGACTCTTCATCCTTAATCTGTCCATTCCTGTTATCAATCAAGATAAAATCGTTCCCGCTTCCGTTCATTTTCCAGAATTCAACGGTTTCCATATTCCCTCAATCCCGCATCCCTCCCATGTAGATCTACGACAAAAAATCTGGAATCATCTCCCCTTTGACCAGGTCTTTAAATGTCTCCCTTTTCCTTATGATATAAAAGCGATCTCCTTTGACCATCACCTCGCAAGCCCTTGGCCTTGAGTTGTAATTGGAAGACATACTGAAACCGTAGGCGCCTGCACTCATAATTGCCATTAATTCTCCAGGCTCATGGGGCTCTACATACCTTTCCTTTGCAAGGAAATCCGCCGACTCGCATATAGGGCCCACAATATCGGCTTTGATTTTTTCACGGCCGGAGATTTTCACAGGCTGAATCCCATGGTATGAATTGTAAAGGCTCGGCCGTATCAAATCATTCATGGCTGCATCTACTATGAGAAAAGTCTTCTCTGTCGCATGCTTGGTGTAGAGAACTTTCGTTACGAGAATTCCCGCATTACCCGTTATTACGCGGCCCGGTTCCAGAATAAGGGTCAGATCCTCCATTTTTATCTCTTCTTTAATGGCCCTGGCATACTCTTTGGGATGAGGAGGCTCCTCTCTGTCATAAGTGATCCCAAGTCCTCCTCCAAGGTCCAGATAATCAATCTGCATGCCGGATTGCCCCAGCCTTCTGATCAGTTTTTTCAGCTTTCTGAGCGTATCGATAAAAGGGCTTATCTCGGTAAGCTGGGATCCAATATGGCACGAAACCCCGGAAACCTTCAGGTTCTTCAAGCCTGCCGCCACGGTGTACTGCTCAGGGGCCTCACTGATGTCAATTCCGAATTTGTTTTCTTTCAGGCCGGTGGAAATGTAAGGGTGAGTCTTTGGATCCACATCCGGGTTGACCCGAATTGCCATCCTCGCCTTCTTTCCCATTTTCCCTGCTACTTCATTCAGCTTCAATATCTCCTGAATAGACTCAACATTGAACATGAGAATTCCTGATTTAAGGGCATATTCAAGGCCTTCAACACGTTTACCCACTCCGGAATAGACAATTTTTCCAGGTTCCATTCCTGCCTTCAGCGCCCGGTACAGCTCTCCTCCGGAGACAATATCTCCCCCTCCCCCTTCCCGGACAAAAAGCCTCAGGATCGCAAGATTGGAATTGACTTTAATGGAAAAACAGGTCAGGTGTTTCACGCCGCTAAATGCACCGTCAAAGGCCCTGAAGTGTCGCAGCAATGTCGCATGAGAATAGAGATAAAGAGGGGTCCCTACTTCCCGGGCCACCTTTGAAACCGGAACCTGCTCACAGTAAAGCTCTTTGTCTATGTAGTTAAAATGGTGCATTTTTTTTATTGACTATTTTCGATTGATTATTGACTATTTGAAAACTTTTTACTTCCCAATAGTGATGCATTCGTAAAAAGTCAAAATTTCAAAAATCCTAGGGATCTTGTCAATAACTCGGGGATAAAACCCTTACGGGTAAACTCCGAATAAGGAATTTAGGCGTAAGCCTTTTATTAAATCCTTACGGATAAACCCCACCCGGACTTTTTA
>JAUWMY010000543.1 GCA_030612945.1 Desulfobacteraceae bacterium | reverse complement strand
GGTATGCTTTTAGGGAATGCATTTGGTGAGGCAGGACATCGGGTTGTAGTTGAAGAATGTCTGGAAGGTGAAGAGGCCAGCTTTATTGTGATGGTGGATGGCCAGCACATCTTACCAATGGCTACTTCCCAAGACCACAAGGCTCGCGATAATGGGGACACTGGCCCCAACACCGGAGGTATGGGTGCCTATTCTCCCGCTCCGGTGGTGACACCGGAGATCTACGATCGCATTATCAAAGAGGTTATTGGACCGACCGTTACAGGCATGGCAATGGAGGGGAATCCATACACGGGGTTTTTGTATGCGGGCTTAATGGTTTCGCCCAATGGCACGGCCAGTGTGCTGGAGTATAATTGCCGGCTTGGAGATCCCGAAACCCAGCCTATTTTATTGCGACTTAAATCTGATCTGATTGAACTGTGCATTGCTGCTTTGGACCAGCGTTTGGATCTCATCAAGGCGGAATGGGACGATCGCGCCTCTCTCGGGGTGGTTATGGCGGCCGGCGGCTATCCCAAAAGTTACCGAAAAGGTGATTTAATCTCCGGGCTTCCTGAAAAGGAGCAGGAGGGCATCAAGGTATTCCATGCTGCCACAAACATTCAGGATGGAAAGGGTGTGACCAGCGGCGGACGGGTCCTGTGCGCCACAGCTTTAGGGATCTCCGTTACAGAGGCTCAGTCCAAGGCCTATGAATTGGTAAAGCAAATTACATGGGATGATGTCTACTATCGGACGGATATAGGTTATCGTGCAGTCGCGCGTGAAACAGTTTAAAAAATCTCGTCGATATTATTGGGGACAGGTCCTCTTTTGTTTAGAATTTAGAGCATTTGGATTTTGATATTGTTTCGGATTTCGGATTTCGATATTCGTATTTTCCCAACGGGTGATGCATTTCGGCCCTACTGAAGCACGATTAAATTGCCAAAATCGAATGCATAACTTTTGAGACACTGAACTAGTAATGCCGCACCGGCTGGTTAAAATAGCCGAGTTCAACATCCAGGAACTCCTCTTTTAGAATTTTCACCATTTGCTTCATCCCAATGCCCTTTGACTTTGGCGCGGGCATTTCTTTCAGGTAAAGCTGGGGATCAATATTCAAGTTTTTCAGGTGAATAAAATTGACTCCTGTTTTTTGGATCAGTTCTTTTAATGCCTCAATTTCCGCCTCCTGATCGGTGATTCCCGGGAAAACCAGATAGTTCACCATGGTGTACAGCCCCATTTCCTTAGAAAGGGTAATGGAGGCGACCACATCCTTGAAATCATAGCCCTTTGGACGATAATAGGCCCGGTAGAGCTCAGGCTGTGCACTGTTGAGGCTGATCCTGATGGAGTCCAGACCACTTTTGGCTATCCGGCGAATGTACTCTGGCTTGCTCCCATTAGTGTTGAGATTGATAGTGCCTGCGGCTGTCTGCCTTCTCATCTCTTCAATACTATCAGCAATAAGCCTGTACTTTGTCAGAGGCTCTCCTTCACAGCCTTGCCCGAAGCTTACGATGGCCTCTGGAGCGCTATTCAGGTGCTCCATCGCCAATGCAACAATTTCTTCCTTAGATGGTGTGAATGAGATCCTTTGGTGAGACGCATCAAATAAACCGTCCTGTTGAAGAGAAAGACAACCGAGACAGGCGGCATTGCATACTCGACTAACAGGTAGTGGGGCTTCCCACCGTTTCAGGAACAGGTTTTTGGCTGCAAAGCAATGATTCTTGGTAGCGCAATTGGTAAGGTGCCCAACAAGTGCCCCGGAACCATGCTCCCTTTTATATTTTCGTATGGCAGGAACAAGTTCCCTGTCATCATAGTTTCGAGGGTCCCACTTGTGGTTGTATTCGACCCTGAACCCGGCAGCCCGATATTCATCTTTCTTGAAACCCACTGCCGTGTAGGCCCACATGGGCAGGACATAGGATTTTGCAGAATAATCCA